>NZ_JABCQB010000006.1:0-203348 GCF_015244525.1 Gluconobacter sp. R75690
GGAAAATCCGTCGTTCGGTCCCGTGTCGAGCATGTCTTTGCCGATCAGAAAGCACAGACGGGACTGTTTGTCCGGACAGTGGGTATCACCCATGCCACCATGAGGATCGGGCTGGCAAATATCGTCTACAACATGCGCCGCTGTCTGTTCCTGGAGTGGATTAACGCCGATGCGTAGTCACCCAGAACATGGAACTCTCGTTCTGTTCAAAAAGCAGGCCCAAAATCATCAGCCAGAACCATTGATGCCTGCCCGTTGCAGCCGAAAATCAGGCCGCAAAAATTTCAATCAACGGTTCTTCGATCCGTTCAGGTTCTGGATTAGATCCTTTGTCAACACTGCCTCACTTCTGCCCCTACAAAGTGAGGAGCAGGATTTCCTGCGACAGGCAGTGCATGCGACATTAACATCAAGCGCTGCCCCGCCGAGATGTCCCGTTTCAGGATGCCCGCTTGCGCAGAAGTCTTTCCAGCAGGCTGGCACCCAGAAGAAAGTCTTCCATTTCCATGCTTTCGTCTGGGTTATGGCTGCCATTCTCGTTTCGGACGAACAGCATTTCAGTCGGAACGCCCTGCCCTGCGAATGTTGCCGCGTCATGCCCGGCCCCGCTGGCCATTGAAACGACCGCGATACCCATTTCCGCTGCCAGCTCTTTCACCTGCGCCTGAATCGTTTCATCCATGACAGCCGGCGTGCTCTGGGTACGCGGGCCCAGGTCAACACGGACTGAGAACTCTGCTTCCACCCGACGGGCCTGCTCGATGACCCGTGCGTTCATGCGTTCCAGCAGAGCTTCGTCACGTGAACGGATATCGATGACCAGATCGAGTTTGCCCGGTACGGCAGCAAAATTGGCCTGTGCCGGATCCGTCTGGCACACCCCGAACGTCAGGGTCATTTCCTCGCCGGCGGCTTCAACCGTTTTCCAGTCTTCATGAAGCGCCATCATCATGCTCGCACCGGCCATGACAGCATCCGAGCGGAAACGCCGCGGCGTCGCGCCAGAATGGGCGTACTGGCCGTGAATGACTGCGGAGCGATATCGGGTACTGCCGCAAATTCCGGTCACGACCCCAACGGGAACATCCGCCTCAAGCAATACTGGCCCCTGCTCGATATGGAGTTCCACAAAGCAGTCGATTTTTGCCGGGTCCAGAACGGGCGCCTTGCCACACAGTTCGGGATGTGCACCGCAGGCCAGCATATGATCGCGCAGTGTCACGCCATCATCACTACGCGGTGTCTCAAGGGCTTCTGCAGGCAGCAGGCCAAAAGCCGTGCGGCTGCCCAGATAGGACACCGGGAACCAGACGCTTTCTTCCGCACGGGTCACGATCAGCGTCGTATCGCGCTCAGGCTGGAACGCCGCTCTGGCCCAGGCGCACAGGATCAGAAGCCCTGCGATCGCCCCTGCTGCACCGTCAAAATTGCCACCGCACGGGACCGTATCCACATGTGAGCCGGTCATGACCACAGGCAGATCACGGTTGCGGCCCGGAAGCGTGATAAACAGGTTCGATGCCCAGTCCCTGCGGATTTCCAACCCATGCTCTCTGGCGATGTCTTCAAACAGGGCGTGTGCCCGGTTCTCGCCCTCGCCATAGGATGGGCGGGTCATTCCCCGCCCGTCAAAGCCGATATCATGCAGGCGATCGAACACCCGGTTTGCCAGTTCCGGATCAAGAACAGGGGCAGCAGCCGTATTGGAAGAGGTCAGGGAACTGGACACGGAAACTCCTTTTAGAACCGGATGGGTAGAGACTTACTGCTTGGTAAAAAGCTGCTTCATGTCGGCTAGCGCCTTGAATTCCAGCGCATTGCCTGCCGGGTCACAGAAGAACATCGTCGCCTGTTCACCGGGCAGTCCTTCAAAACGGATCTGTGGCTCCAGCCCGAAGGTAATGCCGTGACGACGGACGCGCTCCGCGAGGGCTTTCCAGTCATCCATGTCCAGTACGACGCCAAAATGGGGAATCGGCACGTTGTGTCCGTCCACCGCCCCGCTTCCAGCGTCACCTTTATGGCATGCGTCGGGAACAAGATGGGTTACGATCTGATGGCCGTACAGGTCGAAATCAATCCAGCTGTTCGTGCTACGTCCTTCCGGGCAACCCAGAACTTCACCATAGAAGACACGGGCAGCATCAAGATCGTCGACCGGAAATGCAATATGAAACGGATTAGGCATCTCTACACCAGAAATTAAGAAGGAATATCGGAATAACATGCAGAAACCGACATATTATAGAACGAATATATGTCTTCTGATGAAAGCAAAGGTTACCTTTGCGGATGATCTCTTGAGACTCTCCGCAAAGGCGGTGGCATATCAGTCCTGTTTCAGGACAAGTTTTCCCTTTTCACGCGTGAAGCGAACGCCATAGGGCTCACAGAGGATCTCGAAGCGAGACAGGATGCTCTCACCTTCTTCCCCTTCAGCGAGAAAAGGCAGGCCGCGCGTATGGGCGCTTTTGCCCAATCCAAGCGAGACGGGATGGATTTCCATGGAGGACAATGTTCCGTCTTCTGCGAATTCGCAGATCGGCAGCAGGGTTTCCCAGAAGCGCCGATCGGCCGGGAAGCCCTTCGTGTCATTCAGGGTCCGGGTCTTGTAGACCTGATGCGGCGTCACATCCGTGCTGACCTTGTAGAAGGTATAGGAATCCTCCGGCAGCATATCGACAAGTTCGTTCTGACCAATGAAATTACCGAGGCTATAGAAGATCGGTTTGCCCTTGTAGAGTTCCATTCCCTTCAGAAGATGCTGGCCGTGGCAGACCACGATGTCAGCCCCCTGATCGATGGCATCCCGGGCAAAGGCTTCCAGAAACTCGCCCGGCTTTTCCCAACTGATGGTTCCATCGGCGTCATACCCGACTTCATGGGTATGAACACTGACGATGACCACGTCAGAGACAACCCGGGCTTCACGTACCCAGCGCCCGATTTCCTCCAGATCCCGCGCATTCGGGGCGGTGGTGATGCGGGTTTCACTGCCCTCGACAAAACGGGTTCCATCCAGCGTCAGCGTGTCTTCCGGAGCGGGATAGCCGAAGCCCAGCTTGATCTGCTCCTGCTTGATTTTCTCCAGACCAAGACCTGCCGAAATTGTCTGCAGAACCGAAAGCTCTTCCGGCTTTACCTGATACGTCGTGCTGAAATGCAGCGGATTGAGACCGGGGCGTCCCTGCATGCTGCGGGTCTGATCGGCAGCTTCCTGTCCGCGCGCGAATGTCGAACAGCACGACAGCATCGAGACCGTGCCTCTGGGATGGCTGAAATAGGCCGGACGACGCGCTTCCTCGAGGGTCAGCCCCACACCGGAATACAGGATTTCGCGCTTTCTCAGTTCTTCGATTGCAATGCGAAGACCGGAAATGCCGTAATCAAGACAGTGATTGGTAGCGGCTGCGAACAGGTCGAAACCTGCGGTGCGGAGTTCATCCAGGATCCAGGGATGGGCGCTGAAATGAGATCCGCCATGATCAAGGGCGGGATCGCCCTGATAGTCGCTTGGCATGATCTCAAGATTTGTGAAGGACGCATCGCAATCCCGGATCATGTCAAACAGCGGGGCGCAGACCGGATCGATATCCGTGTTCAGCCGACGCAGGACAATGCTGTCGCCCGTGAGGCAGACTTTCATATACAGGTCTTTCAACTACAGTTACAGAATTTCAGAAGGAATAGAGGGACCGGAAGGGGCCGTGATCCTGCGTGTCACGGACCAAAGGATGACGGCCCCGACCGCGACCGTGATGGCCATGCACACCATCCCGGCTGACAGGGTTCCTGTAAGGGATGTCAGTTTTCCGACGACCATGGGGCTGATGACGCCGCCCCAGAGCCCGATGGCGTTGATCAGTGCAAACCCGCCGGTTGCAGCGCTTCCCTGGAACACATTGGCGGCCATCGCCCAGAAGACGACGTAGGATGCGTAGATCCCGGCCGTAGCCCCTGCCAGAACGATCATCTTCAGGACAAAAATATCCGGAATGACGATTGTCAGCAGAAAGCACAGGCTGGCCAGAAGCGCCGGAGCGTAACAGTGGAAGCTCCGTTCCTTCAGCCTGTCCGAACGGGCACTCCAGTAGGCCATCGAAGCGACGGAAATCACGTAGGGAAACGAGGAGTACAGCCCGACCGCCAGGGACGAATGAACGCCGGATTCATGAATGATAGACGGCAGCCAGAAATTCAGCATGTACATTCCGGCCATGAGTGCGAAGAAGCCGAGCCCCAGGAAATAGATCGCCGGGTCCCGGATGACAGCGGAAAATTCCACATGGCGTACGTTCTGCCGGACGCTCCATGCCTCGATTGTCTTGCGTTCCTGTACCGACAGCCATGCAGCGTCCTTTGGTGCGGTGGGAAGCACGAAAGCGACGATGACGCCGAGCACGATGGACGGCAGCCCTTCGAGAAGAAACATCCAGCGCCACCCCGCCAGACCGGCGACCTGATCGAAGTGGGACAGGATCAGCCCCGAGATCGGGCCGATAATGATCCCGGCCAGAGGCAGTGAGAGTTGGTGCCAGAAAATGACGGCCGACATCCGGTTCTCAGGATACCAGCGGGCCAGATAATAGGTGCAGGTCGGGGCAAAACCTGCTTCGAACACGCCCAGCAGGAAACGCAGGACATAAAAGCTGTCGCGGCTGTGAATGAAGCCAGTCGCCGCCGATGTCATGCCCCACAAGACCATGATTCTGGCAAATGTCTTGGGTGCCCCTACCCGCGATGACCAGAGACTGATCGGAATTTCGAACAGGACCAGGCCGACGAAGAAAATCCCGGCCGCAAATCCGAACTGTGCCGCAGTTAGGTCCACATCCTGGGAGATATGGCTGCGTGCAAACCCCAGATTGGTTCGGTCGATACTATCCATCAGGTAGATCACAATGATCCACGACATGATTCGCCAGTTCAGGCGATGGTAAAGTCTGGTCTGTATCTCGTTCATCAATACCCTCTCTCCTGCGGCACCAGGGCGCTTCCTGTAGGAAAATATTCCGGCACGTTAAAACGGTTCCGGAATATTCCGTAATCAGAAATCATAGGAAAAACGGCCGCCCACAAATCTTGGCTGTCCGGAAATGCCCATGTTGACCGTTGTCGCAAGCGTACGGCTGACGATGTAGTCGCGGTTGAGAATGTTCGTGGCGTAAGCCGTAACAGCCCAGCGTCCCTTGACCGGCTTGAAGGTCACACTGCCGTTCATGAGGAAGTATGCAGGCAGCAGGTAGGTTCCGGTTCCACGTGGGACAGTATCCTGTGCACCACGATATGAGTAATCCCCCTGAAGCGTGACGGTATATTTCCTGAAAACGGGTTTCGTTTCATAGGAAATACTTCCGTTCAGCGTCAGTTTGGGGATACCCATATCTGCGCCGTTATAGCTGTCAGTTATCGACTTGTACTGTCCGGTCTTGGCATAATAGGCGGTCACGGCCTGCACGTTCAGGACCTGGAAGTCATCATAGGTTCCGCGCTGATACCCTACGTTCTGAGAGATTGTCAGACCGCGGAAAGGATGGGCGCTGATCGAGAGTTCCGTTCCGAAGATATGCGAACGGGGCACATTGACATAGGAACCGACCGTCCCCCAGCCGGGAACCAGGATATAGGAGAAATACTGCTGGTCGTGGTAGGAATCCCAGAATGCCGCGCCATTGATCCGAAGACGGTGATTGAAGAATTCACTCTTGAAGCCGACTTCGTAAGCCATCAGCCATTCAGGTTTGAAGCCCGCAGCCTGCTGTTCCGTCAACGTCGTGTTGGCCGTAAAGCCACCCGGTTTCACGCCACGCCGGATATCGGCATAGAGCATTGCATTCTGCATCACCTGATAGTTGATGCCGACCTTGCCCGAGAACTGGTTTGTCAGGGCGCCGTGATTGGCGAAAACCTGACTGTAGGTCTTTGCCAGCGTCACAGGGTTGTAGCGGTAGACGGCGTCGTCGAGAAACTGGCGGTCGTCACTCTGATGCTCCAGACCGAAGATCAGGTGCAGTTTGGGCGTCAGAGCGTATTTCAGGTTCACGAACTGTGAAAAATTCTGCTGTGGCTGCACATGGGTGCTGTCCTGAAAGTAATACTTTCCGGAGCGATCCGTGTAATCGAACCAGTTCTCGCCCGAGGCCCGAACGCGGTTGTAGTACATGCCCGCCACCCATTCGAGCCGGTTGTGGAGCGCCATGCCCGAAAGGCGTACTTCCTGCGAGAACACATTCATGCTTCCCGTCAGATAGCTGTCACCGGAACGATAGGCTTCCGCGTCACGATCGATATATTCATGGCGCTGCTGCTGCTGGAACGAGGAGATCGTTGCCAGGTGCGCCCAGCCCAGATCCCGGTCCGCGTTGAGATTGATGCCCCACTGCATGTCGTTATAGGACGGCTTGCTGTTAGGGGAGATCCCGAGAATCTTGGCGTACTGGGGATTGAGATTCCAGCCCGTCGCATAGATGTCCTGATCGCGCGGGAGGATGTTGTTGCTGTCGGACAGGACGAAACCGGCCTGCGCTTCCGAAGAATCCTGCGACCAGTTGGCGGTCAGTTTGATGTTCGTTTTATCGTCGGGCTGCCAAGCCAGTTTGCCGCGTAGCGCGCCCTCATTGGCGCGCCCGATCGACTCACCGTTGACCCGGTTGTAGCGGAAGGCCCCGCCCTGCAGCATCTGCCCGGCAAGACGAAACTGGAGCCGGTCCGTGATCGGTGCGGACACATAGAAATTCGTCTTGCTGCGCTCGTAGCTCGCGATGTCTTCCGATGCACCGTAGTGAAGGGTCTTGGTCGGATCATTGGTCGTGATGCGGACTTCGCCGCCCGTGTCGGCAATGCCATGCTCAAAACCGACCGGGCCGGGCTCGACACCGACGGAGGCCACGTCGAACATCTGGCCGGAACTCATCGCCGTGATGGTGTACGGTACGTCATCGAAATAGGTCATGACCGAGGACATGTTGTTCTGGGTATAATCCTGCATACCGATGCCGCGCAGGTAATAGTCCGGAACGTTCGAACCGCCCTCAGTCTGGATCGTGAGGTTCGGCACCAGATTCTGGATATCCTCGACGGTCGTGACGTGATGCGTCACGAGGTCTTCAGCGGTCAGATTGGTGATGTTGCCAGCGCGGTGCTGATCGGCTCCGAACCCGAACGCCCGACGCTTCGTCGTGACGCTGATAACTTCGGGATGATCCTGCTTTGCCACCGCATGATGTACGGGTGCGACATGAGCATCCGCATGTCTGGACGGGACTGTCCGACGGGCTTTGTCGTTTTTCGAAGTGGCTGCATATGCCCCTGCCATCGAAAGACATCCCGTACAGACAGACAGCATCAGGAAGCCGCGGAATGCGTTTTTCATAACAGAACCCTGCCGTTCAGCCCGAACCATAATCATCCTGAACTCCTGCTCATAAACCGATCATCCCGCAGACCGGCAATCCTTATGTTTCATATTCAGAACATATTTAGGTTTCCGGACATAGCTGTTCCTGTTTGATTCAAAAGATAATAAAACTATCTCATGAGATGCTTACAGTGAGATAAATCAGCAGATATCCTTAAATTTCAGGGATCGAGATTTCCATAGAAGATGAAAAAAACATTTTGTTGCTGGTTTTCATCAGGAGATGTCGTTAAATTTTTTCAGGAATGATCGCCTTCAACAATATTCCAGATTCGTTCCAAATGGATCCTTGTCCAACCTCAGGAATGCTTCATGCCAATACGAAACACGGAAAAGATCTGGGATCATGTCGACGCCCTGGCGGATGAAGCCATTGCCCTGAGCGATAATGTATGGGCCGTGCCCGAACTCTGTTACGAAGAGCATCACTCCTGTGCGCTGCACACGCGGATGCTGTCTGATCATGGCTTTGTCCTTACCCCCCATGTTGCAGGCATCTCGACGGCTGTGATGGGCGAAAGCGGAGAGGATGGCCCGGTCATTGCTTTTCTGGGTGAATACGATGCCCTGCCCGGTCTCGCGGCGGCTGCAGGCTCCTTCGATCATACTCCGACGACCGAAAACGGCCATGGATGCGGACACAACCTGCTTGGCGCTGCATCCCTTCTGGCCGCTGTTGCTGTTCGGGACTGGCTTGCGGTCATGCAGATCCCTGGCCGCGTCTGGTATTATGGATGCCCGGCAGAGGAAGGCGGAGCGGGAAAAGGTTTCATGGTCAGAGGTGAGGCATTCACAGGAGTGGATGCCGCGATTTCATGGCACCCATCCTCGTTCTGCGGAGTTCTCCCACCGTCTTCCCTGGCAAATGTCCGGATGGATTTCACATTTACCGGCCGTTCGGCTCACGCAGCGGCCGCACCACATCTGGGGCGGTCAGCACTGGATGCGGTCGAACTGATGAGCATGGGCGTTAACTATCTGCGTGAGCACATGCTTCCCACCTCGCGCATTCATTACGCTTACATCAATGCCGGCGGGACCGCGCCCAATGTCGTGCAGTCTGAAACGACAGTCCGTTATTCCGTTCGGGCAGAAGGTCTTTCCGAAATGCTGGCACTGGCCGAGCGGGTGCGGCAGGTGGCTCAGGGAGCGGCCCTGATGAGCGGAACTCAGGTTCGGAGCATTGTAACCGGAGGCGTTGCGAACCTGCTCCCCTGCCCGCCCCTTGAAAAAGTGATGCAGGAAAGTTTCGAGCAACTCGGGCCACCACCTTTCAGCGCCGAAGATCAGGTTTTCGCCGCAAGGATACAGGAGACCCTGTCAGCGGAGGATATTGAGTCCGCTCTTCAGCAGGTGGGATGCTCCGCATGTGATGCGCCGCTGTCCGACTTTGTCCTGCCTGCTGGAAGCCGGTTTTCCCTGGGCTCCACGGATGTCGGGGATGTCAGCTGGACCGTCCCGACGGTTCAGGCTCTGGGAGCAACCTGCGCCATCGGTACTCCCCTCCACTCATGGCAGATGACGGCTCAGGGTGTTTCCCCGGTAGCACATAAGGGCATGATCCATGTCGCAAAGGCGATGGCCATGACCGCCATTCGATTATTCCGGTCCCCGGATGTCCTGAAGGAGGCTCAGGACGATCACGCACAGCGCCTTCTTCGCACTCCTTATGTCTCTCCCATTCCTGCGGATACTTTTCCGCCTCAGGGAAAGTTCTGAAAAAAAGAACCGGAGATCCTGTTCTGATATCGTGGCGCTTGCCATACCATGAAGTCCGCGGAAATCATTTCCAAGTCAGAAACGAGAGACAGCGCATCTTGGACACACGCTTTCTGGAAAGCTTCATCGCCATCGTGGAACGAGGTTCCATCGCCGATGCCGCGCGTCAGCTTTCACTCACCCCTGCGGCCGTCTCCCAGCGCATCAAGGCTCTTGAAGACCAGATCAGACAGCCTCTGCTGATCCGTGCCGGCAGGACCGTGACACCGACTGCTGCAGGCCTGGCCATCATTGAGAAGAGCCGACAGCTCATCAAGGGTGTCGAAGAGCTGCGGTCCCTCGCCTTTCAGGAAGAATTTGCCGGCGAACTGAAAATCGGCGCCATTTCCACTGCCCTGACCGGCATCCTTCCCTTCATGCTGAAAAAATTCTTCATCGAGTATCCACAGATCGACCTGCATGTCACACCGGGTCAGTCGATCAAGCTGTATCATGAGGTCCTGGAAGGACAACTGGACTGCGCAATTATCGTTGAGCCTCCTTTCGGTATTCCCAAGACATGCGGCTGGAAAAGGCTTCTGTCGGAGCCTCTGATAGTTCTGGTTCCGGAAAACTGCGCTGAAACGGATCCTCTGAAGATCCTTAAAAATAATGTTTTCCTCCGGTATGACCGCAATCAGTGGGGCGGTCGTGTCGCCGATACCTTCCTCAAGGACAACAGGATTTTCCCCAAGGAACAGCTGGAGCTTGATTCCCTTGAAGCCATCGCTCTGATGGTCAGCCAGGGCATTGGCATTTCCCTGCTTCCGGACTGGCTCCCGCCATGGCCGGAAGGGCTCAAAGTCCGGAAGATTCCTGTCTCCAGTACACCACCCCAGCGCCATATCGGCCTGCACTGGCTGCACGCCTCACCGCACGCCCATCTCATCAAGACCATGGAGCCATTCCTCACCCTCAAGAAGGCCTGAAGGCTCTCACTTTCCCCATTCCGGATAACCGTTCATGGACACACGCTTCCTTGAAAGTCTGCTCATTGTTATCGAGCAGGGCTCCATCGCAGGAGCCGCACGCCAGCAGCACCTGACCCCCGCAACCGTGGCGCAGCGGCTTCGGACACTGGAAGAGGAGATCGGCTGCTCCCTTGTCCAGCGGAACGGACGCCATGTGCGTCCGACCGAACATGGCCTGGCTATTCTTGAGCAAAGCCGTCGGATCGTCACTTCCGTCCGTGAACTCTGCGTGATTGCGACAAGCGACACTCCGGTCGGAAAACTCAGGCTGGGGGCCATTTCCAGTGCCGCAAACGGCCTTCTGCCTCCTTACCTGAAGCGCTTTTTCGAATGTTTTCCTGAAATCGAATTGCACATCATGCCGGGGTCGTCTTCCGCACTTTACAATGCCGTTCTGGATGGGGCACTGGATGCGGCCTTCATCGTCGAGCCGCCATTCAACATTCCGGAAACCTATGTCTGGGAGACGCTGCGCTCAGAGCCGCTCATCGTTCTTGTTCCCGGCGATGTAACGGAGACCGACCCGCACGAAATCCTGCGGAACTATCCCTTCATCCGTTATGACCGCAACCAGTGGGGCGGACGCCTGGCGGATGACTATCTGAAACGTACCGGAATCTGGCCTCATGAACGGCTGGAACTGGACGCACTCGATGCCATCACGACCCTCGTCAATCAAGGAACCGGCGTCTCACTGATTCCGGACTGGGCCCTCCCCTGGCCGGACGGCTTCCATCTGAAAAAAGTCTCACTCCCTGCTCCGGCACCGTGCAGGAAACTGGGATTTCTTTCCCAAAGGAATACTCCCAGAAGACGCCTGATTAACCGCCTCCTCGATATCCTCCAGTCTCCACTCGGGTCTGCCAGCATGTGAAGGCCATTACGCGCGAAGGCGATCCCGGAGCCCTGTCAAATCGTTTTTCCAAACACGCTTCTGGAACCTTCCAGGTTGGCACTTGCGACATGCTTCATCATCATCCAGGCAAGCTGGATCAGGCGTTGCCGGGGTAGTTCCGCCGCCGGTCCTGACAGGGCAATGCTTGAACGGACTTCACCACTGCTTTCCCGCCAGGGAATGGCAACGGCATTGATCCCGGGCCGATAGGATTCAAGATCCAGGGCATATCCCTTGACCCGGACATTCTCGATTTCCAGAAGAATGTTTTTGCTCAGGGCATTTGCGCGTGTGGCAAGCACACGTTTTCCCAGCCCCGGCACAAACGCCAGAAACACCAACCCGACCGAGGAGCCTTCGAGCTTTTCCCGGTCATGCAGACGGGACGCGGCGAAGAGCGGGTCCTTCAGATCCACGATATCGACGTAAGCAGCCTTGTCTCCGCTAGGAACCGCAAAATAGACCGTGGCGCCACTCTCCCGGGCGATCTGCTCCAGAACAGGCCGCATCTTGTCGCGAAAAACATAGTCATTCCCCACGATGCGGGAGAGATTGAGGATACGTCCTCCAAGATAATAATTCATGTCCCCCAGACGGCGGTGAACATAACCAAGCTGCTCCAGCGTCTGAAGAATGTTGTGGGCCGTCGTCTTGCCCAGACCGGAGATGATGGCCAGATCCCGTAGTCGCGCGGCACCACCCTGATGCGCAATGATTTCAAGCAGAGCTACGGCGCGTTCGATGGATTGAATCAGTTTTGGAGTTTTCGACATAGAACCTTTTCTCTTGAATGGCCGAAATGATCGAAACGCAGCCTGATAGCCCTGTTTAGCCGAAATGCTTTCTCCGACGGATCAGGAAAACATTTGGCCGCTTTGCTCGCAGGCAAAACGGCCATTTTCATGTCCCCCACCGGGCAGGGTTCGCGCCTCGACGTTTCCCGGAGACCGCACTTCATGCGGCCCCCGTTTTTTTCAGTTCGTTCCCTTGGGAAGGGCGAAAACAACCATCTGGTCAGAGATCGGCGTCATCATGAAGTGGTGACCACCAGCCATGATCGCAACATACTGCCGTCCGTTGGCTTCATAGGTCATCGGATTGGCCTGACCGCCCCCCGGAAGAACATGCGACCACAGGACCTTGCCTGTCCGCTCGTCGATGGCCCGGATCAGGTTGTCGGTTGCCGCACCGATGAAGACCAGACCACCCTTGGTAATGACGGCACCGCCATTGTTAGGTGTTCCGATTTCCCAGGGCAGTCCTGTCGGCAGGCCCCACGGACCGTTGGCACGCGCCGTTCCCAGCGGATGCTGCCACAGAACCTTCTGCCCATGCTTCATGTCGATGGCGGTGATCATCCCGTAAGGCGGCTTGTGGCACAGCATGCGGGTGAACGGGTCCCAGAAAGGTGCAATCGTGATCGCATAGGGCGTCCCTTCCATCGGACCATTGCCTTCCGCCGAGGCTCCGGCACCGGGCTTGTAATGCACGGCATCAATCGGCATCAGCTTCAGGCTGTCCGCCTTGCGACGGGTGATGAGCTGGGCATACATCGGGGACGCGTTCCAGTTGGCGATCAGGATGCCCGTTTCCGGATCATAGGCCATGGAGCCCCAGTCGCTGCCGCCATTGTTGCCCGGATACATGATCCACGGCTTGTCCAGGCTGGGTGGCGTGAACTCACCCACATAATGCGCGCTGCGAAACTTGATACGGCAGTAGAGCTGATCCAGCGGGGACATGCCCCACATATCCTTTTCCTGAAGCTCCGGCATGCGCAGGGCAGGCATCCCGACGGACCAGGGCTGCGTGGGTGCACGCGTATCGCCCGGAACATTCCCTGCCGGAGCCGGCCGCTCCTCCACGGGAAGGATGGACTTGCCCGTCCTGCGGTCCAGAACGAAGGTCTGTCCCCGCTTGGTTGGCACGATAATGGCTGGAACCGTCTGTCCGTCAGGCGTCGGCATGTCCATCATCGTGACCTGCGAGCCCATGTCGTAGTCCCAGACGTCCTTGCGGGTCGTCTGGTAAACCCAGCGCGGAGATCCGGTCTTGACGTCAAGGGCTACGATTGACGTGGAAACGGCATTTTCCTCAGGGCTGCGATAACCGCTGAAATAGTCGCCAGCCGAGTTTCCGGTCGGAACATAGACCAGTCCCAGCGCGTTATCGCCCGTCAGCGCGGCCCAGGAATTGGGCGTGCCACGGCTGTAATGGTTGTTGCCGGTCGGCTGCGAATGGTCATCGGGGCGCTTGACGTCCCAGGCCCAGACGAACTTTCCGCTCTCCACATCATAGCCGCGCACGACCCCGGATGGCGCCCACCGGCGCTGACCATCCAGAACCTCGTGATTGACGACAACCACACCATTCACGACCATCGGCGGAACCGTCATGGCCACGAAGCCCGGAACGGACTCACCAAGACCCTGCATCAGGTTAACCTGTCCGCCATGACCGAAAGTAGGGCAGAACTCACCCGTCGCCGCGTCCACTTCGACCAGCCGCATATCCAGCGTGCCTTCGATGATGCGGTTGTGGCATGGCTCGCCTTCAGGCACCTGCGATGATGTGAAATACGTCACGCCCTTACACGCCGCTGTGTAGGGAATGGACTCATATTTCACATTCAGATCGCGGCGCCAGATCTGCTTACCCGTTGTCGGGTCGAGCTTTATGATGTCGTTCTGTGCCGAACACATGTAGAGACCGTCGCCAACCTTGATCGGTGTCGTTTCGGCCGCCCATTTGTTGGCTTGCCCAGGTCGCGGATAGCTGCCCGTGTGATAGGTGAACGCCACTTCAAGCTGGGAGACATTCTCTGGCGTGATCTGGTCCAGAGGCGAATAGCGCGTCTGGTTGTCATCATGTCCGTATGTCGCCCAATCCTCACGCGCCGGACTGGCGCTCTGCTGCGGCACCATGGCCGGCAGTGCCGACGCATCAATGGAATCCATATCCGGCAGATTGGCGGCATTCACGCCCGGGGCCTGCGGCGCATAAGCGGACGGGCCTGCAAAATAGCTCGGGTCTGGCGGCGCATCCCGTGCCGGTTCGTCGGCTTTGCCCGGCCCCGGAATTGAAGCGGAGGGCGGACCGCCTGCTCCGGCAGGAGCGAACTGTGCATGGGCCGCAAATGGCAGCGCAGTCAGCGCCAGAGAGGCCACTGTAGCGAAAAGATATGGCCGACGCATCAGACGGCTCCCTTGCTGGAAAAACGTACTTCCTGACGGCGCAGGACCGGAATGGACAGGGCGACAAGAACGCCCAGAAGGGTCGGCCCAAAAGCGCGCGGAAGAAGATCGATCGGGCTGAAACCCACTTCCCACAGGGACCACCCCCATGTGTAGGCCAATGCGCCGAGATACAGGAACGCGCCCATCGTGCGCCCCAGGATCATGAGAATGCCTCCGGCAGCCAGAAGCAGCCCGCAGAGCGCATAGTAAAAAGAGCCGCCCAACATGGCGAGATCTACTCCGCCGATGACAAAGGCCACACCGACGAGGGTAATAACGAGACCAAGAAGCAGAACGAGCCACTCCACAAAAGTCGCATTATGAAAGTGCCGGAACATTACATTCCAGGATGAATTAACCATGAACCTTTCCTTTCCCGGATGGGAATTAGTGATTACATGCAAGTTGATTAAATAAGAACTCCCGAGATACCTCACGAAGGCGTGATATAACTTGGTATTCTTATAATAGTTACTTTGAGTTTTGCTTCAAAGTGTGATTCCGGTTTCAAAGTCCAGTATTAATGGATTTTTGTATTTATTGGTTCCTCCCGTGCTCCAGATGTACTGGGCACCTGGACGGATCAGCAGCCAGGGCGTCGGACGCCAGCCATAATTGAGTTCGATCGAGTGCTCGCCGGAAGGCTTGTAAATTCCTGTAGCCCCCGTGCCCTGCAGTTCACGAACCCAGTTCGTAAGTTTCGGGCTGACCCAGAGCATCTTCATGCCAAGGCTAACCGTGTCGTTCGGTCGCGTGGGGAATGTCCCTTTGCGTGTCAGGCCCCAGTCAACGAAATACGGCGCAACAGACGTCCGTGGATCGCCCCACGTAAACGACGCGAAAAAAGATGTTCCACGGTTCGGATCATTCCCGTCACGCTCCAGCATCCGGTCGAACTGGAACCAGCCGCCAAAACGCCCGCGCACCTTGGAAACCGGCGCAGAAACCAGGTACTGCTCCGGGATCCCGAAAGTCCCAAGTTGCGAATAGACGTTCTTGACCTCGGAAGAGTCCCAGTAGCCACCAATTTTCACGTTGGTCTGAAGCGGCCCGCTGTAATCGTCTTTTCCACCCTGATGCCAGACAAGCTGGAACGGAAGAAACGTTCCCGTCGCGCCATGCAGGTTCATTTTCCAGCCGTTATGCGTATTGCCGATCGTAGGGTCGACGGAATAGGCCCCGAACTGAATGGAGTAATGGTCATTTCCCGCCGGATAGAATTTGACCCATGCGCCCGGATGGGCGGTTGGATAATAACTGTATCCGGAGTTGTAAGCGATTGACTGGGGCATGCCGCAGATCGCATTACTTTCGAATTGGCAATAGTTGTTCATGCCCCAGTACATGGACCATGATTCGAAATCCGTTTCGGCGTTCATTTCACCGACATCCGTGGTCACATACCGGTTCCAGGGCATTTCCCAGGAGAGGAGTGACAGACGTACGGTCGGAGAACCGTAGATTTCCTGCGGACTATCCAGCGCCGGCAGTTTTGCCCCAAGTCCGAGGCCGGCACGTGACGTTACGGTAAGGTGGAACAAACCGATCGAGAATCCCGTCAGTTTCTTGAGATCGAAGTCCACATTGACCCCGACCTCATGCGCGTAACGGACATTTTTCGAAGCTCCCCCCATCGGGTTCCCTGCACTATCCTGAAAATAATGCCCCCCGATGTTGATGCCCTTTTTCGTCAGCCACGTCCGCCACCCGGCCCAGTCTCCCGTCATCGTGCTCTGGGTCAGCCAGTCATGAAAACTGTCGGGGAAAAAGCTGTTCTCCGTCGTATCGGAGGTAGTGGCCATACGTGTGCCACCGTCGGCATCCGGTGCAGTCTTCACAAGTAACGGTCGTGGATTCACTGTTCTGACAGGAGAATTTTTCGCAGAAGACACATGAGAATTTACACGACCATGAACGTTCCCCGTCTGAATGACGGGAATCTTGGAAATATCCTGTGCTTTCAGCCCGCAAGGAATCCATAGAAGTATTAAGGTACTTACATAAAGGACCCCTTTTTTACGACCAGGATCGTTAGAGTGGTTTGACATATATTTAAAGGCTCCCTGCGCGCCTCCCATTCTTCAGAAAAGAAGTCGCAAAGCCTAGAAATCAAAAAACCGGACCAAACAAAATAGCTCACCCGATGACAAAAACCGGACTGAAATCCATTAGGAATGGACTTCAATCCCAATGGAACCCTAATCTATTGTTTTAAATGGAATTATTTATCGTCTGACCATTCATGAAACCGGCAGAAAGCTGCCCCTCACTTGTCCGTGTAGAAAACGGATCAAACGCCAGTTTTTGGCGGCCGCAAGCACTGATTTTCGTATTCGGATGGACGACAATTCCGGAGCAGAGCAAGGCGCTGTTTAGCCTGCTGTAAAGTTTCAGAACCTGTAGTTCTGAATACACGCCCAATATGAAATGAAGCGACAGGGTTTCCATCTCGGAAAACCCTGTCGCCGGGATGTCTCAGTTGGCCTGAGTTGTCTGCCCGTCATCCAGGGCATAGGCGAGAATATAATCGCCCGTCCGCGTTCCCATTCCCGCATGTCCGCCGGCAGCAATCACGATATACTGCTTGCCGTTGATCATGTAGGACATCGGATTGGCCTGACCGCCCGCCGGAAGACGTGCTCTCCAGACCACTTTGCCTGTGCTTTCATCAACAGCGCGCAGATAGTCGTCCGCCGTTGCGCCCAGGAAGACGAGACCGCCTCCGGTCACCATAGTGCCACCAATGTTAAACATGCCGGTTGGCAGTGGCAGATTGGTATGCGTGCCAAACGGGCCGGTATCGCGCGTCGTGCCGATCGGATGCTGCCAGACGATTTTCCGGCTGACGAGATCGATCGCGGTCAGCGTGCCCCACGGTGGTGCGTCACAGGGAACCATAAGCGGGTTCAGCCAGGGGTGGACGTAGCCAACATACGGCGTACCGTACTGAGGACCATACACACCACCCTTCACATGCGGTTCGTTGCCGCTGCCATCCCACGGGGGCACAAAACCCGCCTTCTCGACGGCGTCACGCGGCGCCATACGCAGCATGAAGGGGATATAGTTGGCCGTGGAAATGACCAGCTTGTTCACCGGATCGACAGACGCGCCATTCCAGTCCACGACACCGTCAAACGCCGGGTAAACGATGGTTTCCTTCAACTGTGGGGGCGTGAACTGCCCCTGATAGGCCGCCTTGCGGAACTGGATGCGGCACATCATCTGGTCGATCGGCGTTGCGCCCCACAGATGCTTCTCTGTCAAATCTTTTGGCGAGACAGAAGGAAGACCGACCGAATAAGGCTGCGTCGGTGTGGTCCAGTCTCCGGGAACGGCGCCCTGGGGGGTTTTCTTTTCCGCAACCTCGGCAACGGGCTTGCCCGTCTCGCGGTTGAGCATGAAGAATTCGCCACGCTTGGTTGTCTGGACCAGAGCAGGGATTGTTGAACCATCAGGTCCGGGCAAGTCGATCAGCGACGGCCCCACCGGAACGTCCATATCCCACACGTCATGATGGACGGTCTGGAAATGCCAGCGCAGTTCGCCGGTCTTCGCATCCAGCGCGATGATCGAACTGCTGAACTTGTCATCGAACGGACGACGATGCCCACCGAAGTAGTCCGGCGGCGCGTTGCCGGTTGGCAGATAGACCAGGCCCAGCTTGGGGTCGGCTGTATAGACACCCCAGGCATTGGGCGTGTCGCGGGTCAGTTCATCATTGGGTCCTGGCGTCCAGGTCTGCGGATTGTGGCCCACATCCCAGGCCCAGACGATCTTGCCTGTGACGGGATCAAACGCACGGACAGCGCCTGACGGCTCGAACGTGGCCTGATTGTCGAAGATCCAGCCACCGGTGATGACGCGATCACTGATGATCATGGGCGGCGACGTGACGAAGTGGAAACCGTCGGGGACATGACCCAGATACTGCGTCAGCGAGATGAAGCCGTGTTCTCCAAAATCCTCGCAGGGCTTACCCGTTCTGGCGTTCAGAGCCATCATCCGGGCATCGAGAACCGGGGCAATAATACGCTCTGGGCACTCTGCGCTCGCTCCTTCAGGAGCCTTGTAATAGGAGACGCCACGGCAGGCGAGATAGACGTCCGGGCCGGTATTGGCCTTGGGATCGTATTTCCATTTGATCTTGCCCGTTGCCGCATCGATGGCTTCAACCCAGCTGTGACCGGTGCAGACATAGAGCGTGTCGTCGACCTTGATGGGCGTATTCTCGAAGTTGAACTCATGTCCACCATCAGTGCCGCCCTGATCTTCACCAGCGCGCATGGTGTCGCCCGTGTGCATGCTCCAGGCGAGCTTCAGGTTCTTCACGTTCCCGGCGTTGATCTGCTTGAGCGGAGAGAAACGATCCTGGCCCTGAGTGCGGCCATAATACTGCCAGTCCTGATCCGGAACGGAGGTATCAGATCCGCCGTCGGAACCGGACGCCAGCTGTGCGGCCCCGGAGATACCGTTTGGCTGCAATGCTGCGACAACCAGGGTCAGGAACGTTACCGCGGTGACACCACCGACAGTAAGTGTCGCAGCACGGGAAACCGGAAACAGCCTGCCCCGGAACCAAGGCAGAAGAACAAGAAGTCCAAGAACGATGAATGCGACAAGGCGCGGTTCAAGTTCCCAGAACGTCAGATGGACTTCCGCCAGAGACCAGACCAGCGTTCCGAAAATCGTGACGGCCACGCCCCAGAGCGCAAGACTGCGCCGTGTCCAGGCCAGCGCGGCACTTGCCGCCAGGGCAAGACCAGCGATCAGGTAATAGAATGTTCCACCGAGAGAAATAAGTTCTATTCCACCGATGATGAGCGTCAGGCTCACAATGAATATCAAGCCACTTATAGCCCATGGCCTTGATCCCGTAGGGGTTTCGCTCGACATTTTACCTCCAATGTGAACGTTTTTATTTTGAATTCAGAAACCGGATTTGCGTTATTTATTTTAATTTTTACTCCATACCTGGTTCCCCAATGCCTCACATCCGTGGATGTTCATGTCTTCTGACGAAACGCCTGAGATGGTTTCCGAAAGGGATTTGCAAATGTGAAGATGTCTTCATTTCTCTGCAGACCATAAAATACGGAAAAGAACAGGCTTCATTAATATTAAATAGAAACAGGTATTTCTGTATTATTTTTCGAATTAAAGTAAGTCATTTTACAAAATATACTCCATCGTCAAAGGGAATTATTTCCATTAATGGCAAACAATAAATAAACACCATCAATCGATTGTGAGTATCTGTTTTGTGATGCTTGCTCACGGAACCAGAACAGATGTCTGCAAGAGACTCACTCTGACGAACGGAAAGATCAGCTCTTCTGATCCGGATGCAGGCCGGAGCAACGGTTGATCAATCATGACGGGTGTGGTCCGTTAGCGCTGATCCGGGCTGACCGAAGCGGGTGACAGGCCGCAGCCCAATGACAGGTAACGCGTCCGGACAGTCGTGATCCTTATGGAAAAACGCTGCTGACGTTTTGAAATTATGGAATTTTTCGTGCAATCCGTCTCCGCTGATCTCCCATCCCGCTATACGCCTTCGACGCGCCTCCGCGTTTTTGCCGGTCTGATCCTGACCATGATCATGGCGGCGCTCGATCAGAGCATTGTCTCCACGGCACTTCCTACGGTCGTCAGCGATCTGGGCGGTCTGGCCCACATGTCGTGGGTGGTGACGGCCTTCATGCTGACATCGACGATTGCCACCCCCCTGTACGGCAAGCTTTCCGACATGTTCGGCAGACGCCCCCTGCTCGGGTTCAGCATCGGGGCCTTCCTGCTGGCTTCGCTTCTGTGCGGGGTGGCCCAGAGCATGTGGCAGCTGATCCTGTTCCGGGGATTTCAGGGGATCGGAGCCGGCGGGTTGATGACCCTGTCCCAGACCGTGATCGGCGACATGGTCACACCGCAGCAGCGCGGCCGGTATCAGGGCCTCTTTACCGGCGCTTTCGCCGTCAGCAGCGTGACCGGCCCATTTCTTGGCGGCGTACTGACCAGCGCCCTTTCATGGCGCTGGGTCTTTCTGGTCAATCTTCCTGTCGGACTTCTGGCCTTTACGCTGATCATGCTGAGCCTGCCCTCTGGTGGCGCTGAAAAAAGGCCGCGTATTGATTATCTGGGGGCCGCGCTTCTGGGGATTGCGACAGCCGGCTTTCTGCTTCTGTTCAATTCCCTCGGAACCGCCCTGTCCTGGACATCTCCCCTCACCCTGCTTCTGCTGACAGGAAGCACGGCGGTTTTCCTGCTGTTTCTCTGGCAGGAACGGCGCGCACCTGAACCTCTCGTCAGTCTTGGCTTGTTGCGGATTGCGGATTTTTCCGTCTGCGTGGCGGCAACGGGGATCATGTCGTTTGCCATGATGGGGTCGATGATTTTCCTGCCGCTCTATTATCAGCTCGTCCTGGGGGAAACTCCCGCGACTTCAGGCCTGATGATGCTGCCGCAGGTCGGCACCATGATGATCAGTTCGATCCTGGGCGGTTATGTCTCATCGAGGACGCAGCGTTACGAACTCCTGCTCGTGATTGGTGTCGGTATCGAGTTTCTGGCCCTCGCCCTGATTGCGCTGTGTGCCCGTCATGGTGCGCCCGCGCTCTCGTTCCTTCTGAGCCTTGGATGCCTGGGAGTCGGGATGGGCATTGGCATGCCCAATGCGACGGTCATCATCCAGAACTCCGTTCCAGGAAACATGCTGGGGATCGCCACAGCCATGATGGCATTCATCCGCTCCTTGGGCGGATCGCTTGGCGTGGCGCTTTCAGGGGGCGTGATGGCCCTGATGCTGCGAAACAGCCTGAATGCCCTCCCCGAAAAGATCGATGTGCCCACATTTCTGGAAAACGGCATGGCCGCCATCCAGACGCTTTCTCCCGCCCTGCATGAACAGGTGAAGGCGGCCTACAAGACGTCGATCAGCGCGAGCCTGACCGTCAGCAGCAGCTTCATGTTCCTCGCCTTTATGCTGATCGTGGGACTGATGGCACGCAAGAAACTGAATGCAGGAAACTCCGGAAACGACCAGACCGCATAGGCTTCAGGTCCGCTCCTCCCCTTACGTCCGAGACTGACAGAAGCCGCCTGGTTTCCCGCTTTTCTTAACGCGGAAGAAACATGTCGCCGCGATACTGCAGCGGTTCTTTCGATCGGGCTGACATAAAAATTCCACAGGCCTGCAAGGATCACACTCTTGCGAGACTGAACCGTCTCGTCTACTGACAGCAGACCATCCTGACGCCACTCAGACACCCGCAAGGAGACATGGCATGGCTACGAAACGTTATGGAGGACGGCCTGATACCAGGATGTCCGAAGAACTTGATGCCCTGATCCTCCAGACGGCCGTGCATCTGTTCGGCGAAAAAGGATATGCCGCGACCTCCATGGAGCAGATCGCCGCCGTCGCGCAGGTGGGCAAACAGACCATCTACCGGCGTCATGCCTCCAAGGAGATCCTGTTCAAGACGGTCATCACCGAACTCGGACAGAGCCTTCTCGGAGCCGCGGCTCCTCCCGAGGACATGGTCTCCGCCGACCCTCTTCTGGCCCTGCGCCAGACCATGCGCATGCTGATCGATCTCGTGCTGCAACCCGATACCATCGCGCTGAGCCGAACCTTCATCGCCGAAGGATGGCGTTTTCCCGATCTGGTCGAACATGCGGGGGCCCATGTCTTCGAACCGCTGGAAAAGCTCACGTTCAAGCTTCTGGGTGAGGTCGAAAAAGCCGGTCTGCTGAACAGGACCTGTGGTTGCGAGGAGACATCCCGGATGCTCTCCGCCCTTCTTCTGAGCTGGCCCCACCAGCAGAGGCTCTTCGGACGGATGGTTCTCGCAACGCCCCAGGAGCGCGACCAGTATCTTGAGCAGACCTGGAACGCCGTCATGAGCGGAATCCTCGTCTCCCCCCAGGCCAGCACGGCGGAGACGTCCCGATGAGAGCTTCTGCCGGCAGATTGCCCGTCATGCTGGGCAGCAGCCTTCTGCTTGTTCTGGCAGGCTGTCACAAGAAAGAACCGGCTCCAGACATCCGTCCCGTCCGTTCCATGGTGGTGCAGCCCGTTGACAGCACAGCCGGCGAACCCCTGACGGGTCAGGTTGCTCCGCACCGCACCGTGACCCTGTCGTTCCGCCTGCCCGGCAAGATCGTTGAACGCAGCGTCAGCGTCGGCAGTGCCGTTCATGCCGGAGAGGTCGTAGCCCGCCTGGACGAAGTGGGCGCGACGCAGACCCTGCAAGCCGCGACCGCAGACGTAGAAGCCGCAAAGGCCGACCTCATCCAGATGGAAGCGCTCCGTAAACGCGCTGTCGCCCTTCTCCCGGTACAGGCCATTTCACGCAACGAGTATGACGACGTCATCCGCCGCTACCATACGGCCCAGAGCACGATCCAGTCCGCTCAGGCCCGCATGCGGATTGCGCGGGAAGGCGTTGAACACACAGGCCTGACGGCTGATTCCGACGGGATCATCACGGACCGTCTGGCGGAAGTCGGGGAAGTCGTTGCTGCGGGCCAGCCCGTCCTGCGCATGGCGCAGAGTGGCGAGCGTGACATCCAGTTCGATATTCCGGCCTCCCTTGTGCGCGCAACCGGCCTGATGGGACGGACATTTTCGGTCTGCCTCGACGCCGAGCCCCGGCTCTGTACGACGGCAAATCTTTATGAACTCGCACCCGATGCCGATCCCCTGACCCGGACCTACCGGGCCAAGGCGCTTCTGCAGTCCCCACCTGTGGACATGACTTTAGGATCGGTCGTGGTCGGTCGCATGACGCTGACGGACCGTCGGGAAATCCGCCTGCCCCCTTCGGCCCTTACGGCACAGGACGGCAAGCCCGCCGTCTGGGTCGTCGCTGCCGACACATCGACCGTTGCCCTGAGACAGATCGAAATTGCCAGCTACACCGCCACGGATGTGCTCGTCTCATCCGGACTGAACGCCGGGGACCGCGTCGTCACGGCCGGTGTGCAGGCGCTCTATCCGAACCAGAAGGTCACGCTGCTGAATGACGCCGATGTCCGCCCCTGAGTCTCCGGCCCCCGGTGGTGTGAACCTGTCGCGCTGGTCGATCAATCATCGTGCGCTCGTTCTTTTCTTCATGATCCTGATCGGTGTGGCGGGCTTCAGGTCCTATTTCGCACTGGGGCGGAACGAGGATCCGCCGTTCACCGTCAAGACCATGGTCGTGCAGGCCATGCTTCCCGGTGCTTCCGTCGAGGAAACGGCCCATCTTCTGACAGATCCCATCGAAAAGAAGCTGCAGGAAACGCCCTACTTCGACTACGTCAAAAGCTACACGGTCGCGGGGAAAACCACGATCCTGCTCAACCTGCAGTCGGGGACGCCCAAGGCCAAGGTTCCGGACATCTGGTACCAGGTCCGCAAAAAAGTGGGAGATCTCAAGGTTTTCCTGCCCTCCACAACCGCGGGTCCATTTTTCAATGACGAGTTCGGCGACACATTCGGCATCATCTATGCCTTCACGGCCCAGGGTTTTTCCCATCGTGACCTGAGGGATTACGTCGAAACGGTCCGCGACGAACTGCTGCACGTCCCCGATGTCGCCAAGATCGAGACGCTGGGCGCGCAGGACGAGAAAATCTATGTCGATCTGTCCAGCCACCATCTGTCCCGGCTGGGGATCAACAGTGCGATGATCGCATCGTCGCTTCTGGCGCAGAACGTCCTCATGCCTTCCGGCACGCTCGATACCGGAACGGAGCAGATCCGGATCCAGCCCACCGGGCAGTTCAGTTCGGTGCAGGACATTGAGAACGTCACGGTCTATGCGGGAAGCCGCAAAATTCGGCTGGGAGACATCGCCACCGTTACCCGCTCCTATTCCGATCCTCCGCAGACAATGTTCCGCGTGAACGGACAGGACGCCATCGGTCTGGCGATTTCTATGAGTTCCGGCGGCAACGTCCTTGCGATGGAAAAGAACATTTCCGCCACGATGACGAAGCTGCATGCGCGGATGCCTGTCGGGATTGAGGCCCATCTCGTCGCCAACCAGCCCAAGGTCGTGAAAGACGCTGTCGGTGACTTCACGGAAGCCCTTTTCGAGGCCATCGCCATCGTGCTGGGCATCAGCTTCCTCAGCCTTGGCGGCCGCGCGGGAACTGTGGTGGCCTTCTGTATCCCCTTCGTCCTCGCCGTCGTCTTCACCTGCATGGAAATCTTCGGGATCGACCTTCAGCGTGTCTCCCTGGGGGCGCTGATCATCGCGCTCGGCCTGCTCGTGGATGATGCCATGATCACCGTCGAAAGCATGGTCAGCAAGCTGGAGGAAGGCTGGACCCGTGCACGGGCCGCGACCTTCGCCTATACATCCACGGCCTTCCCCATGCTGACGGGCACACTGGTGACGATCGCGGGCTTTGTGCCGGTCGGTTTCGCGCACAGTATCGCGGGCGAATACACGTTCTCGCTGTTTGCCGTGGTGGGCATCGCGCTGGTCGTCTCTTGGTTCGTGGCCGTTCTGGTCGCGCCGCTGATCGGGATCACGATCCTGCGCGAACATCCCGAAGCGACGACCGGAACCGCAACGCCCCGTCCTCCCGGGCGGATCCTGACCACGTTCCGGCGTTTCCTGCTGCTGTCGATGCATCATCCGCGGGTAACGGTTTTTACCAGCCTCGGCGCGCTCGCTGTGGCCCTGCTCCTGCTGCCGCTTGTACCAAAGCAGTTCTTCCCGGCCTCGGACCGTCCAGAGCTGCTCGTCAACCTGTCGCTGCGACAGGGATCTTCAATCACGGCCACGGCGGATGTCTCCCGCAAGCTGGACGCCCTGCTGCGCAACGATCCCGATATCGACCACTGGAGTTCCTATGTCGGTCGCGGCGCCATCCGCTTCTATCTGTCGATTGACGAACAGCTTCCCAACGATTTCTTCACCCAGACCGTAATCGTCGCCAAGGACGCCGCGGCGCGCGAACGTGTCCGCCATCGTCTCGACGAGGCCCTGAGCCGACAGTTCCCGGACATCGTGCATGGCCTGTTCGCCCTGGAACTCGGACCGCCCGTGGGCTGGCCCGTGCAGTATCGCATCAGCGGCCGCGACCCGGACCGGGTCCGCGACTATGCACAGCAGGTCGCGCGGATCATGGACGAGAGCCATAATCTGCGCCTGATCAACTTCGACTGGGGCGATCCCGCGCGGAAACTGAGGATCGATGTCCGTCAGGAAGACGCCCGGCGACTGGGGCTCTCCTCGTCCGCCATTGCCCTGGCCATCAATTCCACGGTCACCGGCATGACCGTCACGCAGCTGCGTGACAGCATCTATCTCGTCGATGTTGTCTTACGGGCCAGCAGGGACGAGCGCCTGTCGATCGAACAGCTGCGAAATCTCGATATCCGCCTCCCGAACGATCTGACCGTTCCCCTGTCTTCCGTGGCCACAGTCTCCTATGTGGAAGATTACCCCCTGATCTGGCGCCGTGACCGCCTGCCGACCATGACGGTCCAGGCCCAGCTCCAGAACAACATACAGCCCGATGCCGCGGTCTCCGCACTGGCCTCCAGAATGGCCGCATTCAATGCCAGCCTGCCGCCCGGCTATCATCTTGCGGTCGGCGGAACGGTTGAGGAAAGCGCGAAGTCCCAGGGGTCCGTGGTCGCGGTCATGCCGGTCATGCTCCTGATCATGATGGCGGTGCTGATGATCCAGCTTCAGAGTTTCAAGCGCCTCGCGCTGGTCCTGAGTGTTGCGCCGTTCGGCCTGATCGGTGTTGTCGCCTCCCTCCTGATCTCGCAGCATCCGATGGGCTTCATCGCCATGCTGGGTCTTGTGGCGCTGGTCGGGATGATCATCCGCAACTCGGTCATTCTCGTCCACCAGATCGAGATCGAGCAGCAGGCCGGCAAGTCGGAATGGGACGCGGTGGTCGATGCCGCCATGATCCGGTTCCGACCCATCATGCTGACGGCCGTGGCCGCCATTCTCGGCATGCTCCCGATCGCATCGAGCGTCTTCTGGGGGCCTATGGCCGATGTCATCATGGGTGGCCTGGCCGTTGCCACGGTCCTGACCCTGATCTTCCTGCCGTCGCTTTACGTCATCTGGTTCCGTGTCCGCGAACCCACCCCCAATCCGGCAGAAGGAGCCGCATGATGCGCAGATGGCTTCTCTTTGCCCCGCTGCTTCTGGCGGGATGTTCCTGGCTGGCACCGGATTACAAACGCCCCGCGATGCCCCTTCCCGCAACATGGCCGGGAGCCGCCGCCGTGGCGCGCGATGACCGCACATGGTGGCACAGCTATGGCGATCCGGTTCTCGACCAGCTCGTCCAGACTGCCCTGCGTGACAGTGACGATATTGCCCTGGCCGGCAACCGCCTGATGCAGGCCAGAGCCCAATACGGCTATGCTTTCGCCAACCAGCTTCCCATGCTGTCGATTGCGGGAGCCGATGCCTACGGACAGTTCGCGAACGGACGGGTCAGCGCCCTGAACCAGAGCCTCCATTTTCCGAACAAGACCAGCAATCTCGGGTTTGTCGGCGGAATGCTCACTTATGAACTCGATCTGTGGGGCAAGAACGCCAGTCTCAGCAACGCGGCGAAAGCCGGAGTTCATGCCGGCGTCTATGCGATGGATGCAGCACGTCTCTCCGTCGTCGCGGGTGTGGCGAAACTCTATTTCAGCCTGCGCGCGCTGGATGAGGACGTCGCCCTTCTGAAACAGACCGCCCAGACACAGGACGATCTCCTGGCACTGGTCCAACGACAATACGACGTGGGTGCCACGGATGCCCTCACCCTTGAGAGCGTGAAGGAACGGCGCGATACCGTCCACGAACTCCTGCCGGACATGGAAGACCAGCGCGACCGGGCTGAAAGCGCTCTCGCGGTCCTGATCGGCCAGTCCCCGCAGAGCATCATCCAGAACGAACTTCCCTGCGGCCGGAATATCGGGGACATGACCGTCCCGGAAGCGACCCCGTCCCTTCTGCCCTCGGAACTGCTTGAGCGCCGGCCCGATATCGCCATGCACGAACAGATGCTGATGGCGAGCAATTTCAATATCGGCTTCGCACGGGCGGCCTACTTCCCGTCGATCTCCCTGGCCTCCCTTGCGGGCGTGAATAACGTCGATATCGATAACCTGTACCGGGCTACGGGTCGCGCATGGACACTGGGGGCGGCCATGGCGGCGCCGGTTCTGGATTTCGGACGCACGGAAAGTGGCGTCCGGCTCGCAAAAGCCGGGAAGAATGAGCAGGTGATCCTCTACCAGCAGTCCATCCGCTCCGCCTTCAAGGAAGTGCGGGACGCCATTCTGGCGCAGAAGACCGCCGCAGACCGCGAAGGCGACACCACCTCCCGGGTAGCGTCGGACGAGCACCGTCTGCACCTTACGACGCTGCGGCTTGAAAATGGCTACGCCAGCCGGATCGACCTCCTGACCGCACAGGCCATCGTCCAGCAGGCACGGCTCGCACAGGTCTCGGCAAGGATCCAGCGGCTGAACGCCTCGGTCGATCTCTACAAGGCGACCGGCGGCGGATTTCATGTCCCTGCCCGGCAGGCAGCAGTTCGCCCATGAAAAAGGCCCTGTTTTCTCTTGTCGCGCTCCTCTGTCTGGAAGGCTGTGCCTCTCCCATCTCCGTCCGGCAGCTTTCCCTGACATCCGCCTATCAGGACCGGAACCAGAGCGCCCTTGCGGGAGGTCGCCTCACCAATCTGACGCGCACGGTCCTGCAACGCGAGAACCTGCTTCCCCTGTGGAACGCCCATCCTGCTCAGGCGCTGCTTGCCCTGCAGGACCGGACCCGGAAACATTTCTATACCAGCACGCTGGACGATCAGCTTTTCGCCCTGGCGGAGCTGAACTACCTGCAGGGACGGCGCCATCAGGACCGCGCGGCTTATATGGCTGCCGCGCTTTATGCCTATGCCTATATCAATCCGGACGCCCCTGCAGACGAGCGCCCCAGCCCTTACGATCCCCACCTGCGGCAGGCCTGCGACCTGTACATGTTCGGCCTGACCGAGGCTCTGGGAACACCGGTCAATCTGGTCTCACAGGAATGGCGCCTCTCCTCCGGTCCCGTGACCCTTTACGTCGACCCCGGACAGCTCCGATGGCATGGACATGATGTCACCGATATCCGTCCCGTCTCCCGCCTTGCGGTCAGTGGGATTGAAAACACCTATCGCCAGAAAGGCCTGGGCGAACCCGTAGGAGCACTGCCCCGTCTGACCGCGCAGGAAAACAAATCCTTCCAGATTGCCAATTCGCTGCGCGTACCGATGAACCTGATGCTGGTCATGAGCGCTCCCCGGCAGCAGATCCTTTCGGACCATGTCTCGGCCAGCCTTCGGCTGACCCCCATTGATCAGACCATCGTAGGACAGACGGCGCCGCTCCAGTTCGACCAGACGACCGCCCGTGCCGAAAGCCTGAATGACGCGATGGACTGGTCCGTCGAATATCGCGGTTTCCTCGACGGGCGCCTGTTCAACAAAGGCGATCACCCGCAACTGCTGACCATCGAGCCTCATCAGTATGGGCACCGGCCGGTTGTGCTCGTGCATGGCACGGCGTCCAGCGCGGCGCGATGGGCGAGCATGGTCAATGACCTGATGGAAGACACAACCATCAGAAATCATTATGAATTCTGGTTCTTTTCCTACGCGACGGGAAACCCCATTCCCTATTCCGCGCTTCAGCTTCGCCAAGCGCTGGAAAAAGCCGTGGCCCAGCTTGGTGGCGCGAAGGCAGATCCTGCCCTGGGAAAAATGACCCTGATTGGACACAGCCAAGGTGGCCTGCTGGCCAAGATGCTGGTTGTGAATGCGGGAGACAGGCTCTGGAACGGCATGATCTCCATTCCGTTGGACCGCCTGAAACTACGCCCGCGCGATGAGACTCTGCTGCGTGATGCCCTGTTTCCGACCCCGCTTCCCGAGGCCCGCAGCGTCGTCTTCATTTCCACGCCCCAGCATGGAAGCTATATCGCCGGACTGTCCGTGGCGCAGCTGGTCGGTCGGCTCGTAACATTTCCTGTCTCTGTTCAGGAGACTGTACGCGCGGTGTTCGCGAGCTCGCCGGAAATCCGCAAGCTGAACATGCGGCCCTGGCGCGTCGGCAGCGTATATGGCATGTCTCCACGCAGCTCGTTCATCCGGTCTCTGGCGGCTATTCCCGTCGCTTCGGACGTCGAGAGCCATTCGATCATCCCGGTTCTGGGGGATGGTCCCCTGAAAACCGCCGATGACGGCGTGGTCATGTACGAAAGCGCCCATATTCCGGATGTGCAGTCGGAACTGGTGGTACGTCATTCCGGCCATTCGACCCAGTCCAACCCGGTCACAACCGCAGAAGTCCGCCGCATCCTGATCAGGCAGCTCGAAGAGGACGGAACAGTTCCACCCGAAACCGACAAGGGCGGAAAAGGAACGGTTACCTCTCTGGGGGGCACCTATATTCCCCTTGAACAGGCGCACGCCCAGTGAACCCACAAATGCCATCCCGCTGGCAACGGGTCCGAAAGATCATGGGTCTGGCGGGACTTGTCCTGTTCGTCCTCTTTGGAACGGCCGCGCTTTATTATTCGACGCTTGAGCCGGACGGACTTCGCATTGCCCTGACGGTTCTTTTCCCGCTCCTTGTTGCCGGCGCGTCCCGTCTGCCAAACAGGCTGGCCTCCCGGGCCGGTGTTGGGACGCTGTGTGGCGCACTTGGCATCTGGTATCTCACTGACCCACCGCGCAATGACCGGGAATGGCAGGGGGAATATGCCGTCCCCGCTGATGTCACGATGGATGGAAGCTTCGCCCATATCCGGAATATCCGGAACTTCATCTACCGGACCACGCAGGACTACACCCCCCGTTATTACGACGCGACATACAACCTGGACGACCTTTCATCCGTCGATCTCGTCACGTCCTACTGGGCTGGCAATGCCATTGCGCATGTCTTTCTGAGCTTCGGCTTTCGTGATGGGCGGCATGTCGCCATGTCCATCGAGACCCGCCGCCAGAAGAAATTCCAGTATTCGACAATTGCCGGCTTTTTCCACCATTACGAGATTTTCTACGTCACAGCCGACGAACGGGACCTCATTGGTGTGCGGACGGATGTCCGGCATGAGCGCGTCTATCTCTATCGTCTTACGCTATCGCCTGCGGAACGCAGAAGGCTGTTCGAGAGCTATCTGCGGGAAATCCACACACTGGTCCAACACCCGGCATGGTATAATACCCTGACCGACAACTGTACGACGGGCATCCTGACCCGGGCGCAGGCCCGACTGCGCTACCGGCTGGACTGGCGTGTCCTGCTCAGCGGATACACCGCGTCGCTGGCCTATGATCTCGGGCTTCTCGATACCAGGATTCCGTTTCCAGAACTCAAGGCCCAGAGCCGTATCCAGCGCCCCGCCAATGCCTCGCCGGATGCGGATTATTCAGAGGAAATTCGCAGCAAACCTCATGAGATAAATGACCCGGCGGACTGACTTCTGTCATGCCCGCCAATGTCCCTCCGGTTCTCAGGCGTCCCTCCTTTTTCCCCGCTCGACGCACCAAGCCACCGCCAGAAGCATGAGGGTGCCAATCGAACAGAGGACCAGGGGTGATAATGCGGCACCCGCAAAAAACAGGATCACAAATCCACCCAGTCCCACCAGATGCCAGACAGACCACCTGGACGTCACAATCCATCCGTAAATACAGCTTCCGGAAAGATAGAGGATCGGCCCCGCGATCATGACAGAAAGCGCGGGGCCTGACACGGCCTCAAGGGGATTTTCCAGAAGGATATCCATACCCACAGCCGTCACGATAATGCCGGCGATGAGGATGGCATGAATATAATGAAAATATGCCCCCAGGCGCCCGGGATCGGAAGAATGCTTGATGGCATGTTCGGCCTGTCTGATTGAAGTGCCGAAATAAAGCCACCACATGGCGACCGTACACAGGAAGCTCACACAGAACCCAAGTAAAACCGGCGCTGTCCACTGCTCTGCCCGCGCCATGGACAATCCGGAAGCCATGATGGTCTCGCCCAGCGCCACCATGACGAAAAGCTGACATCGCTCCACGAGATGGCTGCCCGAAATCGTCCAGTCGGACGTACGTGACCGCCCGAGAAACGGAAGCCAGAAGCCGAGCATGGGAGAGACGTATTCGCACAGAACTGCCATGCTCCAGAACACGAGACGCAGGTTGGAAGAGTAAAATGCACCAATGATCCAGAATGTACTGCTGATCAGGTTCCAGACAAGAATCCGCTGATAATTCGGGAGGAGCGCATGGTTGCGGGGCAATCTGCACACCACAAAGGTCGACCTCCCCGTCTGCATGACCGTGTAGCAGAGGGCAAAATTCAGCCCTCTTGCTCCGAATGCCTCCGGAGCAGCCGCGCCACATAAGAGAGCAAGCGCCATGGATGCAAACAGGACACAACGTAACGAGGCAGAGCGTGGGTCGAACCAGTTGGTGATCCAACCCGTATACTGCCATCCCAGCCAGGCCGCGAACCACAGAACAAGCGTCTGGAGGAAGCCCATCCCACCAAGATGATGCAGCAGCCCGTGACTGATCTGGGTAACAAGGAAAACATAAATCAGATCGAAGAACAGTTCTTCGGTCGTAACCTCAACCTGCCCGCTCTCAGGCTGCCTGAGAAACGAATAGCCTGCCCTGTTCTGAAAAATCACTGCAACATCCTGCCTGCAAGCATAAACCCAGCCCTTAAACTATAGATCAAAGGCAGGCTTGTCTTCTGTAACTCACGGGAAAGAAGAACAAGGGTACATCCGCACTACGGAGACGATTCAGCCGCAAGTTCTGCTTCCGGGCCCGGAGACTGCGCCAGAACTCCGCTGCCAATCCATGCCGTCAGCCCCGCAAGGAGAGACTGCATGTTGCGCTGCGTCTGTTCAAACCCGGCGCCAGGCTTGAGCGTCGCGGTATTCAGATAAAGGGATCGGCAGATCTCCAGTTGGACGGCATGAATATTCTGATTGGGGCGCCCGTAATGCTGCGTAATATACCCGCCGGCATAGGGAACATTCCGACGAACGGAATACCCCAGGCTTCCGAGCATGTTTTCAATCATGTCCGGCAGACCGGGAACGCAGCTTCGGCCATGGACATCCCCCAGCACGATATCGCACGATCGCGCATAAGGCAGTCTGGGCATGGAATGTGCTTCCAGAAGAATGGCATAGCCGAAACGCGCCCTCATTTCGCTCAGGAGCGCCGCAAGAGCCTCGTGATAGGGCAGCCATGCCGCGGCAATCCGGTCCTTTATCTCCGAGAGATGAAGGGGCTGTCCGTAAACCTGCCGTCCCTGCGACACATAGCGCGGAATAACCCCGAACCCCGCCTTGACCTTGGCCGTGAGCAGGACCTCGTCATCGGGCGGTGGCGGATCAAACATTTCCGCATCCACTTCGCGCCAGTCGCGATTCACATCGCACCATACACGGGGAAACTCGGCGCAGATCAGCGTCGCGCCGAAATCAGGTGCGTTTTCAAACAACCGATCCACAAACCGGTCTTCGCTCTGCTGCAGTTCATGAAAGGAGAGCGAGGCACTGTCGAGAAAATCCGATGGATAATTCCGTCCGGAATGCGGAGACGAGACAAGCAGAGGAATCGCAGTATTCCGCGGTCGATTCACTCTGAAGGACGTCAGTGGCACAGGAAGTTGCATATTTTTTTCATATTTAGTCCCACAGGGGGTTGCAAGGTTTTCCGGACACAGCTAGAAACCGCCTCACCGGACCGGGGGCGCATAGCTCAGCGGTAGAGCACTACCTTGACATGGTAGGGGTCACAGGTTCAATCCCTGTTGCGCCCACCACTCGGTCCGGTAAGAAACCCCTTGAAAATTAAGCATCTTTTCTTCGACGTCGCTATCGATTTATCGGATCGCACGCTTCGGACTATGTCGCCTCATGACGGCTGAAGCTACTCCTTCTCGAGCAATTCGGTGCAAAATCCGTGCACCCTTCACGGCATCGTGGCCGCTCATGCGAATCGACCGAGGCTGGTTCAGCCACCGATGCCGAGCCATTCCATGATCTCATCCCGATAAGCGTCCGGCATCACCTTGGCGTAGCGCGTCACCGTCGTGATGTTGCCCCATCCCCCGTCAGCCTTGAGACGCATCAGATCCTTGTGCAAACAGTATTGCCAGCTCGCCCATGTGTGGCGGGCATCATGCGGGGTGACGTCCGGGACGAATACGCTCTTCGGTTTCTCCTGTCCCTTGGGTGTCCATACGCGCATGTGCCCCGGCAGGCCCGCTTTGCGACACGCCACTGACCATCCGGACTTGATCTGGCCGCCGCTGGTCCGCCCGTTTTCCGAATAGGCCTCCCCGATCTCCCTGCCCTTCCCGTTTCTCGACTTCCGGGCACGAACAGGACGAAACACGCGGCCATCCCGGTTCGGGAGAGAAGCCAGTGATTCGCAGACACGGGGTGGCAGATCGATATGCCGCTCGTTTCCCTGCTTCTGCCAGACGACAGCCCGTTTTCCCTTCAGGTCGACGCAGGCCCAGTCCAGCTCGAGAGCCTCTGACATGCGGGCACCGGTTCCGAACAGGAAGACCAGCAACGGCTTCAGGTGCGGTGCCGCATTATCGATCAGGTCCGTCACCTGCTCGGGCCTGAGATAAACTGTCCGGCTCATCGGAATGCGCGGCTTGTCGAAGGCCGGACGCTCGCACCACCTCCGGATAGCGGCAAATTCCAGGACAGAGCGCAAAGGCGTGAGAACCGACCTGACTTTTGTGGCAGGACTGGCCTCGGCACCATCGCGCAGAATGTGCCGATAAGCCTGATCGAGCGCGGTCTGGTCGATATCTGCCAGGCGCGTGGTGCCGAAATGGTCCAGTAGACGGCGAAGATAGGCCTTTGTCGCTTCGGAACGCGGCTCTGCTTCGACATAGGCAGCGACCGCATGGGCAAAGGTTACAACGGCCCGCTTGCCATAGATGCTTTCCTGCCAGAGTTCGGCTTCGCGCTTCGCCCTGTATTCTTCTGCCTGTTGGGGGTCAGAAGTTCCTGAGCTTTCATAAACGCTCTGTCCTTTGACGGTTCCGCGAACGTAGTAGGTTTCCGACCGGCCGCGTTTGAAGAGTTTGAGGGGCATTCCAGGCTCAGTAGCAGGCGTTTGAAATCCGCCGGATAAAAGATGATGCGGTGACCCCAACGACGATGCGTCGGACCACCATGAAATTCCTTCACGCGCCTCAAGTGCGCATGGAGCTTTGTGCGCCCAACACGGCCCTTGAGACGCATCAGAACGTCCTGAAGGGTCAGGGTTTCTTCAAGAGGCTCACTCACCGCTTGCTCCTTTCCCGACAAGAACCGCATCCTCGGCGGCCGTGACAGCTGCGTATGGCGTGGCGCTCTGCGCAATGTACTGCTTAACCAGCGAGATAATTCCTGCTGACCAGAGTAACATCTGCCGGGAGCGACGGCCCTTGATTGGCGCATCGTCCAGCTTCATCAGCTTGGCGATCCGGCGCATGTCCGCAAAGGTGCGCCCCATCCCGGCCAGTTTCGGCTGAGGAGCTGACGAGACCGCAACCGGGCTGCCCCCGGCTTCCAGTTCCATCCAGCGCCGGACGATCTTGAGCCGGAGATCCGAGCGGTATCCGGCGACGAGCGTGATGGTCAGGTCCTTGGGGAGATTGTAGCAGCGGTATTCCTGACCATTCTGCTCGTTTCGGTAGGTCTCCTCAAAGTTGAGGAGACCCTCTCCAACGTCGTTCAGCATCTTCTCGATGTCTCGGACAACGTTATCATGACGCTTCCCCGTGACCTCCGCGATCTCGCGGCTGGACATGGTGAGCGATTGGGTCTGTGCGAAAAGATCCGTGTTCATGCTTCAACTCCCATGGCGGCCATGTGCTTCTCGCGAGCCAGTTCGGTCCGCCGGGAAGCCGCTGCCTCGATAAACTCATTCAGGAATGTCCGGACTTGCACGGCTGAGTAGCCGCGCCGTTCCCAGTTTGTGCCCAGATCGGTCATGGTCTTCCGCGCTGCGGCGAGAAAAACTGCGTCAGTCGCATGCCGGGTCTGTTCTGCCATGAGCCTGCCCTGCATCCCGGCTGTGAGCGCGGGAAAGTCCAGGCGCGGCAGGCATTCAGAGATATGCCGCAGGCTCATGCCGCACCGGCCGTCTTGCGGACGAGATCTGCGATTAATGTGGCAAGCAAGGGACGTTCTATTTCCGGGCTACTTTCCGGGAGGACAACGTTCCAGCCGCCATTCATGTAGAGGTCATAGACCTGAGCTTTTGCACGCAACCCCGCTTCAGTCCGAGCAGGAATTCGCTGAACACGAATGGCCAGAACGTCACGCTCTGTACCAAGGGTGGCATTGATTTCGTCTTCGCCTTCATCGCCCGGCAAGGCATTGATCGCGTCCTGCCAGGCCTTCTCCACACGGCAGAAATCCTTGCAGACCTGGAGAAGCTCTGCGTCGATATGATTGTCGGCCCAGATGACGCGCAACGGACCAGCATCCCTCATGGGAGTCTTGACGGCACGCGCACTCAGCCACCATTCACGCCTGGCCAGGTCTTCCACGCGGGTAGGAATCCCAAAGGCCGGACCACGCGTGATAATCATCTCCTGAACCACGGAGCGGAGAGCGTGAGGTTTGATGGCATCGAGCTTTTGCAGCAGGGCAGCATCGCCCTGCCCTTGCTGAGCGTAGATTTCTACAAGACCCTGCGGCGTCAGACGGAAGGCATGCTTCTTCTCGATCGCCAGTTCGACCAGATACTCCTCGTAATAGGGCATCCAGTCCGGTGTTTCTCCCGGTGTCACGCAGAAGGCATCCGCGCCGAGTGCGTCGAGATCTTGCCCGAAGATTCCGGCTGACAGACCGAGCAGACGTACCAGTCGCTCGGTATTGTTCATGGCGTCCGTCAGATCGAGGCCGGCTGGCCCCATGCTGTTTCGCATGTCCGAGATGCACACCATGAGTTCGACCAGTATATCGGCCGGGCTCTCGATGCTTGGAGGAGTATTCAGGATCTCGTCATAGAGATCGGCCTGTTTTTTATCGAGAATGTCGTATTCTTCGTCGCTGACACTGCCGGGTTCTTCGTACTTCCTGTTGCCTGCTCCGTAACATTCAGCGCAGGCCTTTGCATATTCCCGGCCGATATCGGACGCGAGCCGCGGGCTGCTGCCACTCAGAGCAGCGTCGAGCTGATCTTCGATGACCGGGCGGACAGCGTCAGAAGCCGTAATCTGGGCGCAGTTCGGGCGTGTGGTGGTTTCAACCATTTTCAGATTTCCTGTCTTTATTGGCCGTTGAGGCCGGTTTGTTCAGTCTTCGTCGTCAGGTATTTCGCCGAGCGTCATCTCGAAAACGGTGATGAGCCCGACTGCAAATTCCAGGCCATGTCGTTCCAGGGCGATAACAGCCAGATGCGATGTCACGGTGGCGATCGACAGCATCTCGGGCGGCAGGTTGTCGGGCGTGCCGGTTGAGGCCATCCAGCGTGCAAGCTGGTCAATCACATCCGTCACCATAGCCTTGACCAGTTCAGTCCTGCCCCCGCTCGGCATGGCTTCGGCGCTCATGACAGCCCCGTCGCGATCAGGGCCATCATGGAAAGCAGTGGGCGGAGAAACACCAGCAGAGAGGCTGGGGCGAGAAAGCTTGCGGCAATGAATGCCAGATCTTCAAACGTGGCCATGAGACCTCCGTGGGTGCAGTCACCCCGTATGGTAACCATAGAGGTCACCATTAAGTCAATATATAAAGTCCCCATGTGGGTGACTTTCTTTGACGGGAAGGCGCGGAGCCTCTCTCACTCCTTCCCGCCTGTGCTGTGTGGAAGCGCTATCCAGCCGCCCGGAAGTCATCGAGCACGGACTGAACCAACTCGAACCCCTCGCCCAGACCGTCCGGCCACAAGGCCTGCACGGCTTTCAGCTTGGCGTTCCGGCCCGAGGCCGTCCTGGCCGGCAGAGCTGCGATCTCGTCCATGAGCCGGACGTTCTCGCCTGCCAGACTGTCCGCATCCAGCGTCTGTCCACCGTCATACAGCCGGTCCCAGTCCGTATTCGTCGTGCAGAACCGATCGCACTTGGCAATCAACGCTGCATCTGGATTGGGCTGGGCCTGCTCGATCTGGTCCAAGGCCATGAGGGATGGCGGGACGACCGATCCCGAAGAGACATGCGTCATCATGCCGCCTCTCCCTCATCTCCGGTCCGAAGATGCGCGCCGGGCACGAGCCGGGCCAGCTTGACCAGACCCTGCGCCGTGATGCGGACCTGATCGGCCGCCTTCTCCGTGCCATCCGGACGGACGATGATCGTGGTCTTGTGCGTCAGGTCGCCGGCGTTGATGCGCTTCTGATAGGCCTGCCGGTTCGCACTCCCGGCCCGCTTGTAGGTCCACTCGTTCGTGTCCATCCAGCGGAACAGCGTCTGCGGACCGACCTGAAGTTCCTTGGCCGCTTCCGTGCCGTTGAACGTGCCTTCCAGACCGGCAATGCGATCCAGCGCATCTGCCTTCGGCTGAACCAGAGCAAGCTGGACCTTCTGCTTCTCGACCACGCTCTGAAGTCCGGCCAGCGCCCGCAGCGCGAGCTGCTCCGGCGTTTCAGGCGGCGCGATGGTGGCGGCTTCCAGTTCCATCCACCGGCGCACGATCTTCAGGCGAAGGTCAGAGCGGTATCCGGCGATGAGGGTGTAGGTCAGATCGCAGGGGAGATTGTAGCATTTCCGTTGCTCTCCCTTAGCGTCCAGATAGACGCCCCCAAATTTGGGGCGGTCGATTTCATTCTCATCCAGTATCTTTTCGATGTCACGGATCACATGGTCATGCCGCTTGCTTGTCAGCTCCGCAACCTCTCGGCTCGACATCGTCAACGGGGCAGTTCCGCCCATAATAAGGTTCACGCTCATGCCGCACCTCCGAAACTGATGCCAGCGTCCGGGAGGTAATGCTCTTCCCGCTCACGAGCCACGATCCCAAAGAGTGTCTGAGCCCGATCATTCGGAGACAGGTCTTTATGGATCTGCTGAAAAGCAGCGCAGGACCCTAGAGTATACTGCGCTTGGAAACGCTGGGGTAACGTTCCTTCGGTCTCCAGAGCTCCCATGATGCCCTGACAGATATAATGAGGAACAATGGTGGTCTGTCCGCCCGGCACACGGACAGTGCGAAGCGCATCACCGTATTCTCCCTTGCGCGTCATCTCGAGGAAATGCCGACGTGCCTGCCGGGAAAGCCCGGTTGCAGACAGAAGATCCTCATAAGAAGTCCAGGGCAAATCAACGCTGCCATTGGGCGGGCAAAAGAAGCGCACTGGCTTCTCGTTGATCTGATGAGCGTGTACCGGCGTTGAGTCCGGCACACACGACGTGCTACTCTGCGTCATCGCAGTGGTTTCCTTGTTCAGAGTCGCTGCTGAAGGCATTGGGGGTGGTCGCCAAACTGGCCCCTGATGCCTTTTTAAAGTGCATATCCTGTCTAAGCATGAAGACTATATAGCTTCCCATGCTTCGCTCAGTCTTAGACGCAATCTCTCGTAAATGATCGAGCACTTCCGTCGGAATACGAAGTTTGAAGCTTGGATCGGTATGTTTTGCCATATCTCCTTCCCGTGGTCCATGATGGACCACGAAAATGAACCACGAGTGGTTTATTGATGCAAGAGAAAAAATGGACCATGGTCCATTTATGGCTGCTACCGACCCTCAAATGAAGATCCGCCTTCCAGCTTTTCTCAAAGATGAGCTGAGCAAGCATGCCAAAAATCGTGGAATGTCAATGAATCAAGCGATTATTGATCTTCTCCAAGATGCTCTCGCGGAATTTCCAGCGGGCATTCCTAAACTAAAAGTAATCCCTGAAGACAATAGAAACGCCATAGAAAAAGAAATTGATTTTATTTCACTCAGAATTAACTCTTTAAATGATGATTTTTTTGAACTAACTAATTCCCTTAATAATTTAAATAAATTAGAAGATATAGAATCTCGTACATATAGAGGATATTTGATAAATCAGATTCTTGAAACCAACAATGAGTTAGAGGATTTAAATAAGAAATTAAGAATACTGGAAGCAAGACTTAAATCAATTTAGATAAATAGATGCACCTAAACGACCACTACTCCAATACCAAAGCGTCTCCGAAACTAGAGACCGGAGGCTTCTCAGAAAGCCCCAATAAGCGCCACTCTTGGAGAAGCATGATGGCCCGCACCGGCCTACATGAGATAATTTGACGCGAATCATATAGGTCTGCGCATAGTATGTTCTAGCAGTTTCTAATTCAGGCAGCGAGGAGGTCATTATCGTGCATATCGAAACCACTCCCCGCTTGGCTGATTTGCTATTACATATTGACGGTTTCTGCTTAAGCGAACTGCCATTGGATAGGGCAGGAGAATATATCAAACTACTGAGCCGTATGCTGGGTGCAAATAAAGAGATGCATCTTGTTTCGCTGCAAAATGGCTCTTTGCAAGCTGCGGTGAAAGTCGAGCCATCTGCACGTTCGAAGACTGATGAACGATTATATTTGGCCGGTCGTCCTAATGGAGGTGCGGCCCGGAAAGCTTTTGAGAAGCTGAACGATGCGATTGCCGAAGATGGTGGCAAAGGTCATTTACTCAATATCCCTGAAAACCGCGTTATACTAGCCTTTCCTGGACGTGATGAGGCTCAAGAGAATTTGCCATCTTTTTGGGAAGATGGAGCGATACGCGGAAAGCTGTCGTTATTAGGAGAGCGAGTAGATGGCCGTTATAGCGGCCAAATACGAGACCCTAAAAGCACGTATTCGTTTACTTGTTCGGAAGTTTTGGCTCACGCTTTGAGACCGCATTTGTGGGGAACTGTAGAGTTGGGTGGCCGAGGGAACTGGCAGCGCCAAACCGATGGAAAATGGAAGTTGATAAACTTTCAGGCGGGATCGTTCCGTGAACTGCAAAAAAACAATCTCTCCTTCATTCGAAGTGAAATATTGAATGAAGGAGGCTTTGGATTAAATAACGATGCAACCGAAATATTAAAGGATATCCGCTAATGTCTCGGAGGGTCCTTTTTGATACTAATTTCTTTTCATGGTTCTGCGACAAAAAAGCATCCGTGGATTTTACGCCAGATGATGATTTGGATTCACTGGAAAAGAGATTTGATTTTTTATTAAAAGATCTTGATCATGATGACTCTGAGATAATAATTCCTGCACCAGTCATTGCGGAAGTGTTGTGTGCAAGCACTATTGATCCTCGAAATGTCATGAAAATTTTGAACCAGGAAGTTCGAGTGCGAGTGGTCGCTTTCGGGCAACGTGCCGCTGAAGAATTCGGACAGATATTCAGAAAGACACATAGAGGTTCTGAAAATAGAAACTCTTTCCGCTTCGATCTCTTAATTATTGCTACTGCGAAAGCTGAAGGCGTAGATATAGTATACTCATCTGATGGTGGGGTGATCAATAAATGCAACGCAAAACAAATCCGTTGCTATTCCTTCCAAAAACTACCTAGGCCACCATTCCAAAAACAAAGAGATTTGCAATTGGATGCCCATCCGGATGGAATACAATAAAATTTTATTTTGACACGACTCTTCGGTAACTGCTCCGGTTACACTCCTGCTCATGGAGAAATCCGGTGCCCACATTTTCACACAACTTCATTAGATCTACGGCAATTTCTCACGCCACCTACGACGATACTTCACACGTTTTAACAATCATATTTCGCACAAGCCTTAAGAGCTACACCTATTATGGGGTACCACCAGCCGTGTGGATCCAGTTCACACATGCCTCCTCTGCTGGTCAGTTTGTTAGGCAGCAAATCGAACCCCGTTACAGCACCAGAAGATGAACAGACGGCTGCTCCACTTTAGGCCGGAGATGGTCCGTCACTCTTTTCTTCTTTTGGAAACCGCCCCGCCAAAAACTGCCACTTCCAGTCCGCACCATAACCCGCTGGTTCGAGAGAACTATGATTACTGAAGTTGGCTCCAAGGGTCTCCTCAATGATCGTTCTGCGATCGGCGCACTCTTTTCGGCTGATGTCAGTCAGGAGAATGCCGAGGTAGGTGTCTATCTGGGTTCTCACTGAGAGCCGGCGCATTTTTTCGAGATCCGCCAGGACTTTCCCGCCTCGCGCATCTCTTTCATCGCAGATCTTCAACTCGACGAGCGCGAAAGGCCGCCTTTCCCGATAAAGTGCCACATCAGATCGAAGACCACCCATACTGCTGATTACTTCATCATCGATGCGGCCGCCCAGTTCTTTGAGGATCGTAAGATAGGGCCGCTCAACATGACACTGCAGCCTGAACTCATCATGCAGCCCGATCGCGATCTGGCCGCCCAGGAAGATCTCCGGGATCTCGTTGTCATTCCTGATGCCGGAGATGTCGCGGTACTTTTTGACGGCTGCGGCGCCGTAGTTGGCGATGCTCTGGCTGTAATCCGCGTTTTCACTCGTCATTGTACCTCCCCTGCTTCGTGGTCGTCGGCCTTCCGCTGATTGCAAAACCACAATCACCCGACATTCCGGTAGTTTGACGTAACCACAACAGGGTCAGCCCGAAAATGGTCTCACCCCTTGGAGAGGCCCATTTCTGTGGATTAATCGCGCGGTTAATTCCCGGGAACAGCCATCTCATCACGAGCCTTTGTCCTATGCGGTGTAACCACAAGAGTTTCGTTTATTGCGTTTATATGCTATATGATCGCCCTCAAAATGGAGGAACAGTGCCGTGACCATGGCAATGCTGAAGACAATCAAACCTGACTTTGCGTCGAAGCAGGACAAGGAGGCTCTCGTTGGAGCCAGCCGTGCCCTCGCCACGTTCAGTGGGCGTGGCTGTGTTCGCGTTGAGGCATCCACCGACAATGCGGATGATCGGCAGACCTTCGTGCTGCCGGCCTATGCTGTGCGGATGGTGACTGACATGCTCACCTTCCTTGCGGATGGGCGCGCGGTTTCGGTCATGCCGGAAAATGCTCTTCTTACGACGCAGCAGGCTGCAACCCTTCTGGGGGTGTCCCGCCCTCACCTAGTCTCCCTGCTTGAAAAGGGAACAATACCGTTTGAGAAGGTGGGAACACATCGACGGATCCTGATCAGCGACCTTCTGGCTTATCGTCAGGCACGCAAGGCAGAGGCGACGGCCATTTTGGATGACATGGCCGCTGAGGCTCAGGAACTCGGGATGGGTTACTGAGTGATCTTCATCGTCGTTCTGGATGCCTGCGTTCTTTATCCCGCGCCCCTCCGGGACCTGTTGATGCGTCTGGCGGTCACGTCGCTTTATGCGCCCAAATGGACGGAGGTCATCCATGATGAATGGAGCCGAAACCTTCTCAAGAAGCGTCCTGAGCTGGAAGATCGGCTTCCCCGGGTCAAGGCGCAGATGAATGCTGCTTTGCCGGATGCGAATGTGACGGGATATGAAGGGCTGGTTTCCGGAATCAACCTACCGGATCCGGATGATCGTCACGTTGTAGCGGCTGCCATTGCGGCGCGGGCGGATGCGATCGTGACGTTCAATCTCAAGGATTTTCCTGCAGCAGAGCTGGAAAAATATGGACTGGAAGTCATCCATCCCGACGTGTTCATCCGCGGTAATTTCGACCTGGATCCCAGTGTGGCGCTGTCAGCAGTGCGTGCCATGCGTTCAGCCCTGAAGAACCCTCCCTGCACGGCAGAAGAGCTTCTGGATATTCTCAGTCGACAGGGACTGCCGGATACCGTTGCGTTCCTACGGGACTGGACTGACCACCTGTAAGCTCAAAGCCTTTACGCCCAGGACCACTTTCCAACGACCTTGCCGATAATGGCGAGAGCAGCAGCCGGACGCTCATAGGGGCTGTAACGCTTGCTGGTGGCGCTGACCCGGACTCTTGCAGGTATGCTCCCCACGAGAGGCTCCAACTGCCTCAGTGCGATCCCTGCCCCATCCCAGAGCAGATAGACACCGGCCGGTGACGGCACCTTGTGGGCAAAGTCGATCAGCACGCGGTCAGTCGGCAGATAATCGGGTGTCATGGCATCGTCAGAGACGCGGACGAAGCCGAGTTCCGCGCCTTCGCCGGCATGAGCCCGCACCATCTCATGCGGGAGCGTCCAGTGGGCCAGAACCGTCAGCTTTTCAACGGGGGATTTTCCGTCCGCTTCGGCAAGATCGTATTCCGGAATGGAGATGCTGGGATGGAGTGCCGGCGGAAGCCCGCTCTGGGGTGCAGGAGCCAGGCGCCAGTCCCCTTCCATGAGTTCCGGCCAGGTCACGCCCAGATGTGGCGCCAGACGTTCCGCCCATTCGCGGGACATCTTCCGCTCGCCTTTCCGGAGCTTGAAAATCTGCTGCTTGGACGTATCCGCCCGCCGCCCCAGTTCCGGGTCGGTCAGGCGTGCACGGGCCATGAAATCGGCCAATCTGGTCGGATGATCAGTCATGACACGATTGGTAACCACTTCCGGTGACCGTGTCGGTCACTAATTTATTGACCGAACAGTCCCCGGCATGGTTGTGTGCGTCCATGACCCTAGATGAATATCTGAAAAAGCACGAACTGACCGATGCGGAATTCGCTCGGCAGTCCGGCATCAACCTGCGCAAGATTGTTGGGGACTGGCGGCGGGGAACGCGTCGTCCGGACGCTGAAAACATGCGCAAGATCCTTGTTTACACCAGCGGGCGTGTGACGCCGAATGATTTCATCCTGTCGAAGGATATGATCCAGAGATACCTGGGTCAGTAATGGTCGGGGGCAGCTCCCATTTCCTGCAGCCTGCTCAGCAGGTCGAGCAGGGTTTCGACGGTCTGGGCTGTTGGCCTGATCGGCGGAACCGGCAGGAGTGTGGGCGACAGGATGATGCCGCTGAGCCGCGTCGTAAGACGTGCGGCCGGAATATACTCGTAGATGCCGGCCTGGGCTCTGAGCTGGGCAAGTCCAAGCAAAGTTGCGTCGATACAGGCGAGCAGCTTTTCCGCCCCCGATCTCTGATCTGTTCTTTCTTCACGCTCCACCTCTGCTCCTTCTGTGCGGTTTCAACGGGTCTGAACATTCCCAAAACTGCAGGAGGCCAAGGCCAATGTTGTGGAGCATCTCGTCCAAAGGCACGAAACCGCCGGTTCAGAGTGAAGCGGCCATGAGCGAAACCGTTCTCGAAGACTATGCGTCCCTCGTTTCCCAGACCGTCGAAAGCCGGCGGAAAGGGCGTGGTCTCAAAGCCGCGATTTACGACGCATCGCGTATTCTCGGGCTGACGGAACGGCGTGTTCGTGCCTGCCTTTATCGCGAAATCCGCTCGGTCAAAGCCGCTGAATGGCTGTCTGTCCGTGCGCGTTTTGCGGCTCATCTGGAAGCTGAGGAACGTCGCTACGTTGCCGAGGCTGAACTGCTGCGCGCCCGCATCAAGGCGCTCAGGAAAGAGGCTGCATGATCTGGAAATGGTTCTGCCGGAAGATGGCGTTCTACTGGAAGTGGGTTGCCCGCTGCCGTGCCGACAAAGCTGCATTCGCCCTTGAGAGGGCTGAAGCCTGGAACAGGAGAGCTGGCGTATGAGCGTGCAGGCAATGACATGGGCTTGGGCCCAGACGGTCGTCACGGATCCGTTGGCGGTCAGCGTCCTGCTGGCATACGCCAACTTCGCCACGCCCAGTGGAGAGGACTGCTTTCCCTCCACCGAGGTGATCGTTCAGATGACGAAGCTGAGCGAGCGCACCGTACGCAAGAAGGTCGATGACCTGATTGCCGCCGGCGTCATGGAGATGGGCGATCAGGAGATCGTCCGGGTCAAGATCGCACACGCTGGTCGTCGACCGGTCAATTACCGCCTGCGGATGGACATCCTGACGCCTGATGATGTGCCTCCTGCTGACTCCATTTCAGGGGTGCAGATCGTGCAGGAAACAACCGGCAGGGGTGCATCTCACGTCAGTCAGGGGTGCAACTCAGGTAGCTTAGGGGTGCAGCTCACGTCATTTAGGGGTGCACCAGCTGCACCCAAACCCATATATAACCCAAATAAACCATCCAAGAACCCAAACCCCCTAAATCCCCCGCTTGCTTCCGAAGCCACTTCGATGACTTTTCGCGAGCAGGACGACGACGGCAAGATCCGGACCGTGAGCCTCGACCTGCCCTCATGGCTTCCGGCCGAGGCCTGGGGCGGATACCTCCAGACCCGCAAGGCGAAGAAGGCTCCACGAACGGTCCGGGCCATCCAGGGCGTTCTCCGCAAACTCGAGGCCTTCCGGACCGCCGGCCATGACGTCGAAGCCATTCTCGACACCAGCACCGAGCGCGGCTGGACCGGGATTTTCGAGCCGAAAGGCAGCTTTCCAGCCAGTGCTACGCCGAAGCGCCAGAGCTTTGGCCGATCGCTTGAGCAGCATTTCGCCTCGCCGGAGTTCGACGGACGATGAGCCAGAGCCTCTCCTTCGCCGTTCGTCCGCATTCCGCGCTTCTGGCTCAGCTCATCGGGCAGCATGACCCGGATCCGGCCCTGTGCCGTCAGGTCCATGACGAAGCCGTTCAGGCGCTGGCCGACATGCGGCGGTCGATGCGTCCTGGCACACCGGCCGAGATGGGCGCCTGGCTGACGCGGCTGTGCAAGTTCGTGGCCAATCCGCCAGCCAGCGAGACCGATTTCCGCGACGCCGTGGCTGTGATTGCGGAGATCTGTGCCGACCTGCCCCAGGGCGTGTGGATCCGGGAAACCCGCGTGTCATGGCTGCAGAAGGGCCCAGACGCTTCAGGACGCATCCCCGGCAAGTTCTGGCCCTACCCGGCCGAGCTGTATGCCCATCTGAGCGGCTATGCCGCGGCAATGGAAGCGCAGTGTCAGGCGATCGAGCGGGTCATCCAGCAGCCGGCTCTTGCGGCCTATGCCACGGCACGCCGGAACTGGGCGGCAGGCGGTCATGAAGGTCCAGCGCCGAAGCGTGAGGATTTCATTCCGGAAGCCCGGGATGTGAGGGTTTCCCGATGAGTGAAAATCTTCACGGACTGCTGCAGCCGCCCCAGCCACCTGCGCTGGAAAACGTCATGGCCGAGCAAGGGATTCTCGCCTCGATCCTGCTGCGCAATGCCGACTTCGACGTCGTCGCCGAGATCCTGAAGCCGGAGCACTTCTCAGCCAGGTATCGCGGCGAGATATACCGGATCTGCGGAGACGCCATCCGGAACGGGCGCTTTGCTGATCCTGTCACACTCCGGAGTGCTTTTCAGGCCAACGATGCGATTGCAGAGTACGGCCCCCAGAAGGCGATCACCGAGATCCTGACGGGCATGATGGCAGCCCCACACAGCCTTCTGCGGAACTATGCCGCCGAGATCGTGGACATGGCGACCAGACGGGGCATTCGGGATATCGCAAGCAGCGTCTTGTGGGGCACCAACGAGTTTGAGGGAGACACGGCGTCCTCGATCATCAGCCGCATGCAGGAGCAGCTTCAGGGGCTGGCTGCTGGCACGGACGGCACCCGGCAGGCAAGAACTGCGAGTGCGGCCACCGATGCGCTGTTGGCCGAGACAGAAGCATCCTGGAAAGCCGGGAATTACCTGTCCGGTCTCGACTGCGGGTACGAGACGCTGAACAAGCGCATTCGCGGCTTCCGTGCTGGTGCGATGTACGTCATCGCGGGCCGACCAGGCATGGGTAAGTCAGCCCTCGGGATCGGGATTGCAACGCGCATGGCAATTGCAGAAGGCCGCGGACTGTACTGGACGGGCGAGATGCCGGCCGAGGAGCTGATGGGCCGTGTAGTCTCTGCCCGATGCGGGCTGACCCTCGACACGGTGCTGACGGGCATGTTCGACGGAGCCAATGGCCCGGAGCCGGTGTCAGGCAAGACCATAGAGCGCATTGTCGCCGCGGGTATGGAAGCCAAACGCATTCCGCTCGTGATCGATGACCGTGAAGGCCTGAGCGTTCAGCAGGTCGCCATCCGGGCGCGACGCATGGCCCGAGAGCCTGAAGGCCTGAAGTTCATCGTGCTGGACTACATCGGTCTGCTGCGGGGCAGCGATGCCGTGCGCCGATCCGGAAACCGGGTGAACGAGGTCACTGAGATCAGCGGCGAGATTGCCCGCATGGCGCGCGAACTGAAGGTTCCCGTCATCGCCCTCTCCCAGCTCAACCGGCAGTCCGAAAACCGGGAAGACCGACGCCCGGGAATGTCCGATATCCGGGAGAGTGGTGCAATCGAGCAGGACGCACGCTGCATCCTTGGTCTGTACCGTGAGGAGTATGCGCTCCAGTCCCGGATCGGGGCCGACGGCAGCGTAGTCCGGAACACAAACGAGAGCGACGCCGTCTATCAGAAGCGGGCAGCAGAATTCGACGCCAATCTGGAGCGGGCGCGAGGCAAGGGCGAAGTCCTGATCCTCAAGAACCGCGGCGGCAAAGGCGGGATCGTGGATATGTGGTTCGACGGACCAACGACCTGGTTCCGGGATCAGGGGGAAGATGAGAGAGGGCCGGCGTGGTGATTCACGTCCCATCTCTGAACTCTGTAGCTTCTCGGGCGCTTAAAAAGTAAAGGCCGCCAAAAGAGAGATCATGCGTTTCATCATTCCTTCACTTGCCGCACTCTTCCTCGCAGGCTGTTCTGGCAGCCAGCATAGCCAGCCGTCTCGTGAGACAACGGCAGCCTGCATGGAGTATCAGTCCATGATGACTGCTCCCATGCCGCCTGAGGCCATGCGCAGGCTCCAGAAAGCTTGCGCAGCTTCCACCCGGGACAGAGGTGAGTAATACAGACTTTCTTAAGGACGAAGCCTTAAGAAATCCGCGGATGTTGGAACTGCCAGCAGGCAAAAGCATGATGCCGACGTTACCGCACGGCTTTACCAACCTTGAGATGGGTCTGTAAGCCCTGGTTCAGCAGCATGGATACAAATCTTTCAGGTTATTATTCTGGGTTTTTGAAATATATTTTAAATTACCGATAATTTCCATATGTATTTATAATGTTCTTATATGGGAATATATTGTAATAATGGAGTATTTTGATTTTTAATTTCCTAAAATTCAGCAAATATAACGTTCATGGAACTTTCCACGTCAAAACGATAAGGCGCGGACATGAACGTTGCGGAGCCGAGTGTTCATGCCCCCTCTGGGAATATGAAACCTGCCTGGATGGATCCACTGTGGCAGGATGCCTGGCTCGGGGTCGCATCGCATCTGAGGCGAGATGACCGGATTTTGCTACCAGAAGGAAACTGGCCGGTTGCGGATGTGGCTGAAATACGGACCTATCGCTATGTCATTGATATCGCTGATGCGACGGTTCTGTTTCTTTACAAGGCACGCATTGCAGGCATATCTCACGCCGTTCTCAAAAAGATCTATGCAACTTGGCGACCGGTTTTTGCCAATGAAGTTTTCGCCTGTTTCATGCAGCCTCGCCGCTGGGAACTGTTTCGTTTAAAGGGGCGTCCTGGCCGGCATTATCAGGTCATTCAACAGTACCTGAATGCGCGCAAGCTCCGACGTTGCAGTGAGACGATCTTTTTTACCCATATTCCCAAGACGGCTGGTACGTCTGCATGGGAAGCCATCGCGCGTTCGGTGCCGTCCAAGGTCTATTGCGAAAGTTATGAATCTCTGGTCCGTCATCCTTTGGTAGCGGCCAATTTCGATCTTGTCGGTGGTCATGTACCTTTGCAGATCCTGGTTCATTCGGCCGCGCCTAATGATCGTTTTGCAGGCGTATTGCGAGATCCACTTGCGCGCTTCCGTTCAGCATTCCTGCACTCTCGACGCATGAGCGAAGATCCGCGAACTTTCACTGATACCATGCGTCTCATGCGGGAAACCTCTCTGACGGATTTCCTGTCCCATCCCGATGCAAAGATGGAAGTGTGTCAGCAGACCATCATGCTGGGGTTCGCCTTTGATGGTGTTTATAGCACCAAAGTGGAGCAGGAGATTTTCGATCGTGCCCGTGTTGCTGTCGAACATAAAAATAACCTCTTTGCGACAACCCGGCGGCTGCCTCAGTTTATCGACAGGATGCGTGCACAGTTACGGCTGTCTCCCCTGGAACAGTCGCAATCTGTTCGAAACGCAAGTGACCTGATTGCCCAAACTGAGGACATTGAGGAGTTCGAGGCATCTGTACCAAAAATTCGTGAATTGCTGACGATGGAACAGGAGCTTTACGACCTCGTCGCACGCGGGGAAGAACACTAGTTGCTTTGCCCACTGGCGCGTTGCGGCGCTGAAGAAATGGGACTGCGTGATCCGAAGCCCGAGCGAGTGAGGGTGTCGCGGCAGCCGAGATCGTGACTCAGTGCAGTGCGGTGGAGCAAGTCTTTGGTAGACGTTTTCGCCGTTAACGAAGATGCTCCGAGGCGCTTAGGAGGAGCGCCCTGCTCCGAAAAAGAGTTGGGTATCGTCCAATCTGGAAAATTTTCCAGAAAGGAACTGCCAGTTCCAGTCAGCCCCCTGGGATGCTGGCTCTAACGGCCCCTCTTCGCTGAACGGTTCTCCTAGAAGTCTCTCCAGTTCAGGGCGGCGGTCTGCACAACGCACGTCGTTACTCAGGTCAGTCAACAAAATACCAATATACGTGTCGAGCGCACATCGTTTGGTTAGAAGGTTCATTTTTTCGAGATCGGCAAGTACTTTTGCTCCACGACGATCGCCCTCATCGCATATCTTCAACTCGATGATCGCAATAGGCGTTTTATCGCGGTAAATTGCGACATCAGCACGCAGGCCGCCCAAGTCATCGATTTCCTCGCGTCCGACCGATCCACCCAATTCTTGAAGAATGTCTAGGTAACGACGCTCAACATGGACATGGATGCCGCATTGCGTATGGAGACCAAGCGCTATTTGACCACCCAGAAAAATCTCTGGGATCTCGTTATCATGTCTGATCCCAGACATCTCACGATAGGCTTTGACTGCCTTGGTCCCGAGTTCAGAGATTTTCCGGCTAAAATCCATGACGATCCGCTTTCAGTCAAACACGCAAAAAAGAAACCCGGCCGGAGCCGGGTTGGGAGAAGCTTAATCGATTTCACGCCGAACAATCTTACTCAACGCTCTTGGCACGGAACCTTCAGGGAGTTGTGCAGACTTGTTCTGTAGGTAGCGGGAGAACTGACCGCCCGAGATGTAAGTACCTCTCAACCATTCACGGTAAGCACCCAGAGCAGACCAAGGATAACACTTAGCTGTCTGGGGGTTTGATCTTGCTTGAGGGTGGCTATCTGGATAGCGATGAGGAAAGTTTGCGGTGTCTCCATACTGGATATGAAGTTCATTTGCCCTCCAATATTGGGCCCATGCTTTTCCGATAGAGATATCTGGAACAGTCTTTGGGCCAACTGGAATCCCAGACATGATCATCTCATATATCAGAGTACTAGCTTCATTGAATACACAGAAGAACCCATCTGGGGCGGACTGATGATTAAGCGCGATTCTATCGTGCCATTCTTTGAGGTTGATGTTTTCGGCAGCATTGGGATTGTAACCGACCCGACGATAAATCTCTTCCGTCAGCTTGCTTCCCGCTAACTTGCGGAAGTTGCTCTGCGCTTCATGTTGGCAATTTGGGCCTGCGCCAAATGCATAATATTGCAGTATCGCCAAACAGACCCCTACTGGATAGCAGTAGTGGGTTTTTCCGGCATGAGGGACTTCAATGTGAGGACTATCAGGTGCTGCCTCGCCATCTTCTGAGAGAAGATTACGAATCGCGATGATTCGTGGCTTATAACGGATCTCATTCCATTGGGAACTGATCGTACCGATATGCGCATTTTGCACACCACATAAGGTGGCCAGACCGCGCTGATTAAGATACGGCGTTCCATCGGATAGAACGCCCATTCCCAGAGCTTCTTCCTCAGCCTCCATGGCAGAAAAAAGCATTGGCTGCTGTCGTTTTTGGGTGATTCTCTCTTGGGATGAATTTGTCGATAAAATGCTGATTTTCTTAGACAAAATGGTGATTCCCTCTAAATGATTTTCTTTAAAATTTGAGGGAAATTCACCCTCACTTCCAAGTCCACTTCCCACGACGCGAGACTGGCTCACTCCACTAAGATTCGTGTCAATACGTTACAGGCTAGAAAATGGGTTAAGAGCCAGCCGGTGGAGCTTTGTGGGCACGCTATTATCTGATCGATTTTGGCTTGATAGCCTTTTCAAAGCGACGCAGAAATTTTTCAATAGGCTCATCTCCAAGCGCATGGATTGTTCTATGACAGTTTGCGCAAAGTAAGATGAGATCGTCCAAAGTTGTTTTTGCCATCCCTTCGCTTAGGGGATATTTATGATGGACTTCTAAACAACTTTTCTTGGCCTCACCGTATTCTGCGAGACCTTTAAAACCACAAGCTGCACATTCTAATTCGCCTTGTGAAGAAAGAGCATGTCGATAAATCTCAGAGAGAGACTTGCTTCGCACGACGGACCGCGAACTGTATTCCCGCTTTTCACCTTCATCGGCACCAATTTTGCTTACCTTAACTGGAAGGGCAATCCATTCGCCGTCTTCTTCGCGCCAAAATAGCTCTGAAGCGCCTTCAATCTTGTTATAGTTAAGCTTAACATCTCCTCGGTAGACCCCAGTTTTTTCGTTTAGGGGGGCACAAATCCCTCCATAGGAAAAAACAAAAGATGAGGGATCTCCACTTGCCACAAAGGCCGAAAAAATTTTCGATCTAGATACGGTGGTGGCGTGGTAATGGATGCGCCCATCAGCAAGGCTTTCACTGTAGTCGGGCAAAAAATCGACGGATCCTTTTGCCTCAGGATTTAACCATTGTATTTTCCAAGCAGGCAAGGGCGACTGACTCAATTTCATACTATTGCTCCATTGCGCATATCTGAGTGACTACGGGCAAAGCTAGCATGGTTTTCTTCTTGTACAGCTACCCACGCCTGTACTAACATTCCTCCATGCCAGCAGCCCTGAAATCCCGCGCCGGACTCGGCGACACGATCCGCCAGTTTTCGACGCCGAAGACGGTCCGAAAAACGGCATTCATTCCAGCGAAGGCAGAGGATAATTCCCCAACGCCCGAGCGGATGGCGAAGGGGGATTTTGAGTGGCAGGGCAAGAAGCGGGTGAAGCTGAACACCGTCAACGCCCTGCACATGGCAGGCGATATTGACGGCTCCGCAGTCACGGCAGCGAAATGGTGGATCTGCGATTACGTCTTCGCAAACCACGGATATCTCGACATTCTGAACGATATTCTCCCTTCCGACTATGTGAAGGGCGATGTCCATACGTTCGCTATTTCTCGCGGGAATGCTGCTGAACGGATTGGCATGATCCGCGATCGGCTTGGGCTTTGTGCCCATGTTCGGCTGGAAATGATGCTCGCACGGGAACTGTCGTTCTCAGCCATGGCGGAAGCTCTGGTGCCGGCCAAGGGCACGCAGGGGCGTAAGGTCGTCTCTGCCCAGTGCGCGCTGGTGCTTGAGCAGCTCTGCGATGCGTACACCCAGGTACGCCGGGATATCCGCGACAGGATCGAGCGGAACAAAGCGCTTGTACTTGGCCCCAGCGGCTGATACGGTTGGACAACACTGAAGAATTGCGCCCATAGCGCCAATTTTATTCCGGACAATCAGCGATGGCCGCAACCACAATCACAGTCGGTGATGTGGTGAAATGGCGCGGGTCGCTTCATGTGATTGCGGAAATACAATCAGGCAACGCAGCACTGTGTCCCGTTCTCCCGACGCGAACCGTCAGGCATCGGGCCGATATCCTGATCGGGTTTCCCGACACCCTGCATCTCGGCCTGGTCGATGGCGCACTGATCCGGTGCAAACCCTTCGTGTTCCACAATGCCTGCAACCTGACGAAAGACGGCTCGCTCTCCCCTGCCCTTCTTTGCCGCATGCGGCGCGCGATTGAACGCGAAATGGATGCGAGACGCGTCGAAGCAGGCGTGGCCAAGTATCTGGTGAGGTAGTCATGGCGAGAAAGAAGGCGGAAGTTATTCCGGCTCGTCCCAAAAGAGCGCCGCCTACTCCCATCACTCCCGAAGTCTGGGATGATGTTCTGGATCTGATAGAGCAAGGCCATACGATCCGCGATATCTCCGCCATGGCTCACATGCCGGACTGGACGACGATCCGGCGATACATCAGGGCTGATGCCGAACGCAGCACACAATACGCCCGCGCGCGCGAGGTCGCTGCCGATGCTTATGAGGCAGAAATCCTGAGCGAAGCACGATCGGCAGATCCTGTGACGGCTGCCGCTGCCCGTGTCAAAATTGATGCGCTCAAGTGGGTGATGAGTAAGCGGGCCCCCAAGGTCTATGGCGACAAGATCACGCAGGAACACACCGGCGCTGACGGCGGCCCAATAGAGATAAAGGGCGGCGGTATTTCCGCTCTACTGGCGGCGGCAAATGGCCCTAACGAAAGCGGATCTGACTGACTACGCCAAACTGCGTGGTATCTGGCGGAAAGACCCGGTCCTGTATGCGCAGCAGCGTCTGGGGCTGAACCCAACAGCACAACAGCGGCAGCTTCTTGAGGCTATTGCCCCGGCGGGCGCCAAAGTGTCCGTCCGTGCAGGGCATGGCGTCGGCAAGTCCGGCGCAACGTCTGCAACGATCCTCTGGCACCTTGAGTGCTATGAGTATTGCCGCATCCCCTGCACGGCGCCAACCGCGTCACAGCTCTACAACGTCCTCTGGGCTGAGCTGTCCAAGTGGATGCGCCGTTCAGATGAGCAGTCGAAGACGATGGGACTTCCGTCTGAGCTGTTGCTGTCTAACCTGTTCGACAAGACGCAGGACCGGCTGGCAGATAAGGGCAACCCGTCCGAATGGTATGCCGTGGCACGCACAAGCCGGCGCGAGGCTCCTGATGCACTTCAGGGTTTCCATGCCTCGGATGTGCAGATCACTGACGACAATAAGGCTGTAGAGCGCTCTTCATCAGGCGGCTCCATCCTGTTCGTGATCGAAGAAGCCTCCGGCGTGCCAGATGAGATTTTCGAAGTGGCAGAAGGCGCGCTGTCATCGCATGGCGCCCGGCTGTTGATGGTCGGCAACCCGACAAAGAACAGCGGTTTCTTCGCCCGATCGCAGAAACAGGACCGCGCGCTCTACACGGCTTTGCACTTCTCCTGCTCAGATAGCCCTCTGGTGGATGATACCTACCGGAAGAATCTGGTTCGGAAATATGGCGAGGGATCGAACGTTGTCCGGGTTCGTGCTGACGGAGACTTCCCGAATCAGGACGATGATGTCCTGATCCCGCTGGAACTGACAGAAGCGGCGCTTGAGCGCAAGGATGGAGAACGCAACGGGCCGCGCCGTCTGGGTGTGGACGTGGCGCGTTTTGGTGACGACCGAACGACATTCGTCCTTCGTGCGGGAGACGTGATCGAGCAAATCGAGGTTCGCTCCAAACAGGACACCATGACCACGGCGGGAATGGCCGCGCAGTTCTTCCGCCAGTGGAGCGCGGATGAAATCCATGTGGACGTGGTCGGCATCGGCGCTGGTGTGGCGGACCGACTGCGGGAACAGAATTTCCCGGTGACAGACGTCAACGTGGCAGAAAAGGCTCCAGAGAACCTGGACCTGAAGGATGCGGTTCCAGCCAAGCTGCGCGATTACCTCTGGCTTGAAATGGCCGAATGGATGAAGGGAACGCCTGCTTTCATGGCCCCCCAAAAGGAAAACGCGGAAGACCTCGCCGGGGAACTGTCCACGGTCCGTTATGGGTTGGACAGCTCCGGCCGCATGGTGGTCGAGAGCAAGGACGCAATGAAAAAGCGTGGCGTGCGGTCGCCTGATCTGGCCGATGCGCTGGGGGTGACGTTTGCGCCAGAAAAACGAAAACCAATGATTTTCACGATAACAGACCTATCCATGATCTAGGGCCGCCATGTTTTTTCGCAAGAAGCCACCCCTGCCGCGCGAGCCTCGCAAAGAGCCGGTTCTGGGGAGTGCGCGAAAAACGGTCCTGACGATTACCGAGGATGATGCGAGGGAAATAGATCGGGTAACACGTCCCCGCCCTCAGCCGCGTACGTTCACGCCGTACAAGCCGATAGCAGGCGTGGTGAGAGACGGTGCGCCTATGGCAATAGACGCCGCGCCGCAGATGAACCTGTCGGCTGCGATGAACAACATGATCGCCGAGGGTGTGGCGTTCATGGGTTATCCGCGCCTGGCGGAAATGGCCCAGCGCGTCGAGTACCGGCACATCGCCACGGTTCTCGCGGAAGAGGCGACGCGGGAATGGATCGGGTTCCGTAGCGGCGGAGACGGCGACAAGAAGGATCGGATCGCGGCTCTTGAGAAAGAGTTCACCCGGCTTAATGTCCGGGACAAGTTCCAGCGCCTGTCAGAGTTGGATAGCTATTTCGGCCTCGGGCAGCTCTTCATTGATACGGGCATCCCGTCGCTTGACGCAGATCTTGCCACTCCCCTGCTGCTGACGCCTGAAACGCTTCAGGTCGGCGGTCTCAAAGACCTCGTCGTGATTGAGCCCGTCTGGGTCAGTCCGAACGAATACAATTCGACCAAGCCGTTACAGGCTGACTTCTACAAACCCTCCCGCTGGTGGGTGATGGGCTCTGAAGTCCACTCGACGCGCCTGCTCAGGTTCGTGTCGCGCGAACCCGGGCAGATGCTGCTGCCGTCCTACAACTTCGGTGGCCTGCCGCTGATCCAGCTTGCCAAGCCGTATGTGGACAACTGGGTCCGCACCCGGCAGTCCGTGTCCGACCTCATCAACGGCTGCTCGATCGTCAATCTCAAGACGGACATGGCAGCAACGTTTAGTAATTCTGGGATCACCGGCCTGATCGGGCGCATCCAATCGTTCATCAGGTTCAGGGACAATCGCGGCGTCTTCCTGACCGACAAGGAAACGGAAGAACTCCAGATCCTCTCGGCCAATCTCGCCGGTCTCGATAAACTCCAGAACCAGGCGCTGGAACAGATCTGCGTCGTCGCTCAGATGCCGCTGGTGAAGTTCTCGGGCATCTCTCCGTCTGGTCTCAACGCCTCATCCGAAGGTGAGATCCGGGTCTGGTACGACCGCGTGACGGCATATCAGGAGGCCTTCTTCCGGCCGAACCTGACGCCCGTCATGCACGCCTGCATGCTGAACCTCTGGGGCGAGATCGACCACGACATCGAGTTCTTCTTCGTTCCGCTCTGGCAGATGGACGCGGCTGCGAAGGCAGCGGTTGCAAAGACCAACGCTGACACGCGGGCCGTCTATGTGGAGATTGGCGCTGCGGATCAGGACGAGGTCCGCAAGGCCCTCGCCAACGACGAAGATAGCCCGTTCTCTGGTGTAGATATGTCGGGCCCCGGCTACCCTCCCCTCGAAGAGGAAGAAGGCGGCGGGGGATCGGTGACGGGCGGCGTGCAGACGCTTGGGGATCCCGCCGCGCATCTGGACGACGAAGAGGCGTAATGCATGGCTCGGCGCCCGAAGACACTCCGTCCGATCCGGTCTAACGCCGGGGTAGAGGCGAAATATCAGCGGGCGCTGGACAATCTCCTCTCCGAGATGGACAAGAGCCTGCGCTACTGGATCACGGCGGAGTATCGTAAGGCGCTTCCTAAGATCACGCAGGACGCGGCGGCGGGGATGGCGATGGATGCCTCTATCGCTTCCATGCTCCAGTCTCTCATGAACCGGCTGACGAAGCGGTGGCGCAAGAAGTTTGACGACACCGCCAAGGATCTTGCATCCCGCACGGTGTCGAGCGTTGATCGGAACTCGACCGCCTCCATGCAGAAGGCGCTCAAAGACGCGGGCATGGCGATCCGGTTCAAGCCGACCGCCAGCGTCAGGCAGGCCATGCAGTTGGCGGTCAATGAGAACGTCATGCTCATCAAGAGCATTGCCGAGCAGCACCTGACCGACGTGGGCCAGATGGTCATGCGCTCTGCCATGCGGGGTGGAGATCTGAAGGAACTCACGGACGGTCTGACCCAGCGTTTTGGCATCACCCGGCGACGGGCGGCAAACATCGCCCGCGACCAGAACTCGAAGATCACCACGGCCATAAACAGACAGCGGCAGATGGACATGGGTCTGTTCGAAGGGGAGTGGATGCACTCGGGCGGCGGGAAGGAACCTCGCCCGAAGCATGTGGCCGCTGGCCGTGCCCGACTGCGGTTTGATATCCGGGAGGGCGTAGACGTTGACGGGGATGGCCGGAAGATCTTGCCCGGGCAGGACATAAATTGCCGCTGCACGTGGCGCATGATTTTACCCGGATTTAACGACTGATCTGCCCCGGATCACCAAGACAAGCCCCGCCGTCGAGCGGGGTTTTTTATTGAGGTACGCATGACATGGCCGAGCTGAAGATAGCGCTAGACAAGAGCGTACGGCGACTGGATCAGGACGGGCATCTCTTCGTTGAGACCTGCATCCTGAGCGCGGCCATTGTCTCGCCGTATCGAGGCCGGGAGATCCCGGACGCAGAAAAGCTCGGGCTTGAGCCGGACACGGTCTATCAGGTCTACCGTGACGCCGATGCCCTCAGAGCGGCGGCCGCTTCCTTCGCCGGGAAACCGGTCCTGAGTGAGCATAAGCCGGTTTCCGCCAACGACCATCCATACATGATTACTGTGGGTGCGGTCGGCGATAACATCCAGTTCAAGGATCCTGACCTGATCGGGTCCTTCTCGGTTTGGGAAAAGCAGGCCATCGCCGACATCGAGAGTGGAGTGAAGCGCTCCGTCTCTGCCGGGTACCGATACCGCGCTGTTCCCGAAACAGGGACGGTGGGCGGCGAGGCCTACACCCTGAAGATGGTGGACATCCAGTTCAATCACCTTGCCCTGGTCAGTACGCCTCGCGTCCCCAATGCCGTCATCGGCGACGATGGCTCGCAAGTTTACAATGCCCCCAACGTGGAAAGACACGATAACATGCCGAAGAACAACCGCGCCACGCGGCGTGCGGCCCTGTCCAAGCTGCGCCCGTACCTTGCGCAGGACGCCGATATCGAAGCCGTGAAGAAGGCTCTCGACTGCGACGACACGACGCGCGACTCTGCCGTTGATACCCTCCGCGACCTGCTTGGCGGCCGCGTGCCGGATGAGATCATGGACCAGGTTCTGGCCCTGTTCGAGAACATGGGCAGCGAAGGCGCAGAGAACGTTGACGCCGAAGTCGCTGATGAGCAGACGGACGACGAGCGCCGGGCCAAGCTGAAGGCCGCTGGCCTGTCGGACGATGAAGTCGAGAAGTGCATGGGCGCCTTGTCCGTCACTGGCGAAGACGAAGAGGTGGACGAAGCCGCCCGGGAACGCGAAGCCGAAGCCACCCGCAAGGCGGACGAAGAGCGCAAACGCAAGGAAGACGCCGACCGTGAGCGTGAAGCTGCCGGTGCCCGTCTTGCTGATGAAGAGCGCCGCGCTGCCGACAAGGCCGCGATGGACAGTGCAATTGCCGATGCCGTGAAGACGGCCGAAGCGAACACAATGAAGCGGATGCGCGATCTGTCGGAAGCACAGACTGCCGTTAAGCCGTTCGTCGGCAACGTCGTCATGGACAGCGCCGAGGGCGTCTATCGCTTCACGCTGCGCCAGCTTGGCTACGACCTGACCGGCATCCCGGGCGCGGCATACGGCGCCATGTTTCACCAGCACGCCAGGCAGTCGGCCAAGGCATCCGCTCCGGCCCCGATGGCAGCCGATAGCGCCTCCGGCGTGGACTTCTTCAAGAAGTTTCCCGGCCTCGCAGCAATTCAGATCAAGGGCTAACCCATGACCTTTCAGACACGAGTCAACGTCGAGCCGGCCATTGGCGTGCCGGGCGACTTCGCTTCCGCCAACCCGACCGCCAACGTCCTCGCCGGTGAAGGCGCGCTTGTCGCCGGTGCGGCTGGCGTCACCATTGCCGCCTTCGCGTGGATCCAGGCCGACGGCCAGACCGTCCTGAACGCTCCGGCATCCGGCAACACGGCCGCCCCGGACGGCTTTGTTCACCGCGAACTGCAGGCTCTTATCGCCAATCTGTACGATGAGACGTCCATGGTCATCCCGGGCGGATACATGGTGTCCCTGTTTGCCGCCGGTGATTTCTACGCAGTCAGCAGCACGGCTGCCATGCGTGGGCAGAAAGTGTTCGCCTCTACGACTGACGGCAGCGTCAGCACAGGCGCTGCGGGGGCAACCATCGCCGGGGCCGTTGAGACGCCGTTCTATGTCGCTTCCACCGGGGCGGCAGGCGAAACCATCAAGATCAGCACATGGGACCATCACTGATGCCCTTCGATACCGAATTTGATATCCTCCGGGATCGCGGCTTCGTCATGCCGGAGGGCGCTGGCCTTCTGGCGAGCGACGACGTTCTCCGTACCGACGCCATGGCCCTCGCTGCCATGGCCGGTGACGCGGCCCCCGTCCTGTCCACCTCGCCGAATGGTGGCATCCCTGCTTTCATGGCAACCTACGTCGATCCCAAGCTGATCGAAGTGGTCTTCTCCCCGATGCGCGGCGCCGAACTGAACGGCGAAGTGAAGAAGGGCGACTGGACCACGCCGACGGCCATCTTCCCGATGATCGAGAGCACCGGTCAGGTCTCCAGCTACGGCGACTGGAACAACAACGGGACGTTCGGCCTCAACCCGTCCTTTCCGGATCGGCAGTCCTACCACTATCAGGGCATTGCCCAGTGGGGCGAACGCCAGATCGAGATGGCGGGGAAGGCCCGTCTCCAGTGGGTTGCCGGTCTGCGCCGTTCCGCCGTTCTGAAGCTCAACAAGTTCCAGAACAAGAGCTACTTCTACGGTATCGCAGGACTCAGAAACTACGGATATCTCAACGATCCGTCCCTCTCCCCGTCCATCACCGCTTCCACGAAGACGGCTGGCGGAACGGAATGGACGACGGCCACGCCGGAAGAGGCTACGGATGACGTGATCACCCTGATCGGTGAGCTGCGTACCCAGTCCTCAGGTCTTGTGACCACTGAGTCCAAGATCACGATCGGGCTGTCCCCGACGCGCGCCGGTCTGCTGACCAAGCCGAACCAGTTCGGCCTGTCCGCGATGGACCAGATCACGAAGCAGTATAAGAACCTGCGCTTCGTGGAGGCCGTCGAGTTCGGCGACGAAACCGGCATGACGGTTCAGTCCATGATTGCGATCGCGGACGAAATCGAAGGCCAGAAGGTCTCCGAGGCCGCGTTCACCGAGAAATTCCGCACGCATCCTATCGTCACCGGCCTGTCGGGCTGGGAACAGAAGATGTCTCAGGGGACCTGGGGCGCAATCATCTACATGCCTCTGGGCATCGCAACGATGGCGGGTATCTGATCCATGAGTGAAACCAAGACAACCTCCGGAAATGCAGTCATGATTGGCTGCAAGATGCCGAACGGCCTTGTCCTCAAGGTTGGAAGCCAGCGTTTCGTCCTCAAGGGGACGAACGTGAAGCCGGGCGCTCCGCATGTCGTCACCGGCAGCTATGGTCTTACGACCATCCCGGCTGACGTCTGGGCCGAATGGTCGGGCAAGCATAAGGACAGCGTGTTCATCAAGAACAGCATCGTCTTCATGCAGACCACGGCGACGAAAGCCGAGGGACAGGCCAAGGAACAGGAAGGCGTCAAGACCGGCCTTGAGCCGCTGGACCCCGCCAAGCCTGCTCCGGGCGTGAAGCCCGTAGAGGCCTGATGTCATGGGCGTAGCGGTATTCGATTATGACGAATGGTCGCAGCGCTACCCCGCGTTGGCGGCTAACGTCGATCAGGATCTGGCTTCCTTCTATTTCATGGAAGGCGGCCTGCTCTATCTCGACAACACGGACGCCAGTGTCGTGCAGGACGTAGCGACGCGAACGCTCCTGCTCTATCTCCTGACGGCTCATATCGCTACGCTCAACCTGCCCGTCAGTGCAGGCGGGAATGGCGCGGGGGTCGTCGGGCGCACGTCTTCCGCGAGCCGGGGCTCTGTCTCCGTTTCTTTCGACATGGGGCCAACGACGGCTTCGTCAGCATGGTTTATGCAAACCCAGTACGGCGCAATGTTCTGGCAAGCCATGCTTCCATACCGGACGGCCCGGTACGTCAATATTCCCTATGTCGAGGGGCAGACCTATCCCTGATGGCAAAGTCAATCATTCAGGGATCCGATCGGCTGCGGCAGACGTTGGCAGGTTACGGCAAGGCCACGCAGGGCGGCATACTCAAACGCCTCCTGAACACCCTGCTCCGCCGAACGGTTCGGCTGCCAAGCGTGGAGATCGGCTTCTTCCCCGATGCGACTTACCCTGATGGCACATATGTGGCGCAGGTAGCGTTCTGGGATGAATACGGGACACAACATGCCCCGCCCCGTCCCTTCATGCGCGCGACAATCGTCGCTCATCAAACTGAGTGGGGAAAGCTGATGGGCGCTGCCCTGAAGCAGTCGGGATATGATCTGGATAAAGCGCTGGATATCGTCGGGCGCATGATCTCGGATCAGGTGAAAGAACAGATCGTCAGCACCGATGGCCCCGCGAACTCGCCGGTCACCAACCTGCTCAAGCAGCGGTTCCCGACTGGCGAATACGGCGCAGGTGATTACTGGCAGGCACTCAAGGATGTAGCAGCGGGAGAGACTGCGCCTGATGGCAAGGTTCTTGTCTGGTCCGGACGTCTTCTGAACAGCGTCTCGTATGAGGTGAGCGATGATTAACCTCTTCGCCATCGCGGGCGCGGCCACTGGTGTGGTCAATCCTCAGATTGAGGCCGTGCTGAAGGTCTCGGATGGGGTAACGCACAACCCTGATTTCAGCACGACGCCCAGGATCATCGAACTGGCGATGCAGATTGAGGTTCAGGCGCTCTCGTCGTCTGACCTTCAGCAGATCCAGAGCGTCAACCAGTCTTCCGACATGCGCGCCGTCTACATCATTGGTGGCATCAAAGGGCTGAACCGGCCGCTTCAATGCGGTGGCGACATCATCAACTTTTATGGCTCCGACTGGCTTGTCACGCAGTCTCTCGAAGAATGGGGAATGGGCGAATGGTCCAAAGTTGCGGTGACGCGCCAGACAACCCCAACGTAGCCACCTCCACTCTGCTGACTGCGCCAACGGACAGTCAGATTTACACGGCACTTGGGGAATGGCTGAAAACTGTTCTCCCTGCCGGAACAGACATCATGCAGGGGCAGCTGAACCAGACCGCCCAGCCCATTGGGCCCTACTGCATCATGTTCCTCATCGCGCGCCGGCGTCTGGCGACGAACTCATGCACCTACACGGCCACGGAACGGATTGTGGTCGAGCCCACCGAACTGACCATCCAGGTGTCAGTGTTCGGTAACGGGGCAGGCAAAGCGGTCTCTGTGGTTCAGTCCCTTTGGCGCGATCTCTATGCCGCAGACTTCCTCACGGCGAACAGCGGCATACTCGCCCCGCTCTACTCGTCCGAGCCCCGCCAGATGCAGTTCGTCAACGGAGAGCGCCAGTACGAAGACGCCTGGTCGGTGGATCTCAAAGCACAGGTCAATTTCACCACGACGCTGCCTCAGCAGTCCGCCACGAAACTCACCGTTGGATCTTTCGTGGCCAACCGTCCCACAATGCAGGAGTAACAGCCAGTGGCTGCCGGAATTCCTATTTCACAAGTCGTCTCTGTCACTCCCAGCGCTTTGGCCGCAGCCGGGGGCGTGGCGTTCATCAATGGCCTCATCATCACCCAGAACGTGGCCGTCGTTCCCGCAGGGACCGTGCTCGAGTACACGCTGGCATCTGATGTCGTCACGGCCTTCGGGGCGGCCTCGATCGAAGCCCAGATGGCAGCGATTTATTTCGCAGGCTTCGAGGGGGCAACGAACACGCCAAGCACGCTCTGCTTCGCGGGAATGGCCGCCCCGGCAGAGGGGGCGACCGCGGATTTTGCAACCTATCTGACGGACCTGATCGCGCTCACGCAGAATTTTGCGGGCTTCACGACCGCGTTCGAACCGGATCTGGCAGGCAAGCAGGCGATTGCCACCTGGGTTGGAACACAGGCGGACCGGTACTGGTATGTCGCCTGGGATACGGACGCTCAAGCCACCACGCAGGGGAGCACAACGGCGTTCGGCGTCTGGCTGGGCACGCAGGACATCGACGGCACCACCGTCTTCTACAAGGATCCGCTCGACGCAGCCGCTGCTCTGGGTTGGATGGCCTCGCTGGATTACAGCGCGACGGATGGCCGCTACAATCTGTTCGGCCGTCAGTTCTCCTCCCTGACTGCGACGGTAAGCGACGGGACGACTGCGTCTACCCTCACGACCAACGGATATTCCTTCTACGGCCTGCATGCCAATGGCCTCGGACGTTTCACGTTCATGCGTGGCGGCAAGGTGTCGGGGCAGTTCCTCTGGGCTGACAGTTACATCAACCAGATCTGGCTGAACGCGTCTTTCCAGTCCGACATCCTGACCCTGCTCCTGAGTGCTGGTCAGATCCCCTACAACGTGCAGGGGGATGCGCTGATGTCCGCCGCCGTGCAGGACACGATCAATCAGGGGCTCGCGTTCGGGGCGATCCGTGCCGGGGTCACCCTTACCGCCGCACAGGCTCTTGAGGTCAACAACGCCGCCGGAATTTCGATCTCCGGCACGCTCCAGACGCGCGGCTGGTATTTCCAGCCCAACGTCTCAACCGCACCGGCTTCAAGCCGGGTGGCGCGAACCTCTCCGCCCTGCAAGTTCTGGTACACCGACGGCCAGAGCGTCCAGAGCATCAACCTTGCATCGATTGAGGTTCAGTAATGGCCACCAACATCATCACCTCGGCCAATGCCGTCTACACGCTGACGATCTCGTCCCTGTTTGATGCGCCGATCGTTCTGGAGAACTGGGGCTCGGACCGTGGATGGGAGCAGGAAGCTCTGGAGATGCTGGAATCCCAGATGTCCATCGACGCGCATCTGAATTTCGGCTGGGTGCCGCGCCCGGTCAGTCAGACCCTCACCTTCTCGGCCTCTTCCGCTTCTCTGGCCTATATGGAAGCGATCCTGGAAGAGCAGACCCTGACCAAGACGCCCGTCTCGCTCGGGGCAGAACTGACCATTCCGGCCACCTCGCGCAAATACACTTTCACGAACGGCGCCATGATGACCGGCTCCGTGGCTCCGAATGGCGGGACGGTGCTTGAAGCCCGGGCCTTCACCTTTCTCTGGGGCCAGGTCTTCCCGGCAGGTATCTGATGAAAAGCATTGAATGGAGCCCCGCCTCTGGTGAAGACGCGGGCAAGAAGTTCGTCATCACGCGGATGCCGGCCTTCGCTGCGGACAAGTGGGCCCGGCACCTCTCCAAGGCCGTGATCCAGAGCACGAACAAGATGTCCGATGCCATGCTGGATCAGGCAGTCCGCAAGGCCATGGAAGAAGGCATCCTGGGCATTGCGTCCATGTCGATGACCATCTTCGCCAATGTGGACGATGAGGCCTGTGACAAGGCGTTCGATCAGCTTCTGCAATGCGTGAAGATCAAGCGCGGCAAATCGGAACTCGCATCCCCCCTGCTCGAAGCGGACATCTCTGATCCCCAGACCCTGACTGATCTTCGCTCGGAGGCGTTCAAGCTTCACGTGGGTTTTTTCAAGGCCGCGATCTTCCAGAGTTCCCCGCTCGCGGCGGCCCTGATCTCGGCAGTAACCCCAGAAAAACAGCCGTCCCGGTAAACATGTCCCGGCTCATGGCAGTCGTCATCGGGGAACGGATGGCGACCCTTCATGAACTGATGACCATCTATGACAGCGAGGACATGCTCCTGATGTGGGAAGCCGCAATGGTCACGGCATACAACAAAAGCTAGGGCCATCATGGCGAACGTCATCGACAGTCTTGTCATTCAGCTTGGCCTTGACGGGCGGGGCGTCGCCAAAGGCGCGCAGCAGGCCTCCAAGAGCCTGGACCAGATCGAGCGCAGCGCCACCAGGACACAGAGCGCCCTCACCGAGAGCGGCAAGGCGGCGGCGGACGGGTTTTCCCGCGCCCGCACGGAAGCGCTTGCCCTGCTGGCCGTCTTCACGGGTGGCCGGACGCTCAAGGCCTTCACATCAGAGATCACCCGCTCCAATGCCGAGCTCGGCTATATGGCGCAGCGGCTCAATCTGGATCCTCGCAGGCTCTACCAGATGCAGCGGGCCGTTATGGCCGTCGGTGGTTCCGCCCAGGAAGTCGGCGCCTCCTTTCAGGCCATGCAGGGGATGCTCGTCGATCCAGCGCAGGCCGAGAACCTGCAGCGCATCATGGGCCAGCTTGGCGTTCGGAATTACACGGATGCACACGGCCATATCCGGCAGGACATCCTTCAGCAGCTCAACCGCTCCACGCAAGGCATGGATCAGGGCGTCAAGAACACGCTTCTGGCCCAGCTTGGCATCGGGCCAGGCGAGATCAGCCTGATCGATCAGACAGCGGCGGCCTTCGATAAGCTCCAGAGCCAGTTCAAAAATGCCGGCCCGACGCCCGACCAGATCCGGGACAGCCAGCAACTCCTGAAAGACTGGGTGGACCTGACCACCACGACGGAAGGGCTAGGCCGGGCGATCCTCGGCGACCTGACTCCGGCCATTGACGGCGTGGTGACGAAGATCACCGCCTGGGAGAAGGCGAACCCGGACCTTACGAAGCATCTTGGAGAAATCACGCTTGGTGCAGTCGCGCTGGGGACGGCGCTTGGAGCCGTGGGAACGGCGGTCACCGGCCTTATGGCGATCCAAGGCTTCAAGGCCCTTCTCATGGGTGGAGCGAATATCGAAGCTCTGAAAAATGCGGCCTGTGGATGCGAATGTGGAAGCGCACCCGGAGTATCAGCCAAGCGGCCTGGCGCCACATCTGAGGCGGAACGGATGGGTGGTGGCAAATTGTCGCCATACCTCGCCGAGGATATGGACGCGGCAGGCGGCCATCTTACTCTTGGCCGAGCGGCATTACTTGCCACGCGCATGACGGGTTGGGGAGCTGTGGCCTATGCCGCGCTCCACGCGGACAGCCTCAACAAAGGGGAAAGCAGCGCGGTTGATCGGCTCCGTGCGCGCGGCATGTTCGGCCCTGATCCGTTTGGGGTATATGCGCGCAGTATTGCCGGTATCGAAAGTGGCGGCCGGTACAACATCATGGGCGGTTCTGGCGGGAAGTATGCCGGAAAGTATCAGATGGGCGCAGGTGCTATTCAGGACGCGGCAAGGCGCCTGCATGAGGCCGTCCCAACCATGGGGCAATTCCTGAATGATCCCGACATGCAGGAACGCTTCTTCAAGGCCTATACCGAGCAGAATGCCGATGTACTTAATTCCAAAAGCGCTGAATTCAGAAATGCGTCTCTGACGCGTCGGTATGCCATCCTGGCCTATGCTCATAATCAGGGCGCCGGCGGTGCGCTAAATTGGATGAGGACCGGACAGACGGGATATGACGGCTTCGGCACGGCCGGAACCCGCTATTCAAACGCCGCAGCCTCCGCGCTGTCCGGGCAGGGTGCAAGCCCGGGCGGCAACTCAACGCAGGTCCATGTGGGCGACATCCACATTCACACGGACACCAACAATCCTCAGCAGCTCGCGCAGGACATTCACAACGAACTGCGCCGCACGCTCCCCCTCATCAACGCGCAAGGACAGACCTGATGGCTTTTGCGGATGTCACCCTGCCGTCCGTCTGGGATATCCCTGCTGCTGTCGGTGTGCCGGCTCTTCTGGGGCAGTCTATCGCGACCGGGGTGGACGCCACGGCGTCCACGGCCCTCGCCGGGATTGCTCAGAATTACCTCACCGCACAGGCCGCGAAGCAATGGGGCATCTTCGGAAGCGGGAACACGCAGCTTCTCACGTCCGGACGAGTGATGGGGATCGAGTACGAGAACAGCTACACCGTGTCGGATGCCCCGCTCGAAGGAGGTGCCTTTGCCTCCTACAACAAGGTGAAGATGCCCTACTCGGCACGGGTCATCATGGTCTGCGATGGAACAGAGACCGGATCGGACGGGATCATCTCGGCGATCACGACCCTGATTCCCAATCTGACGGGAGCGACCGGAAACCACGTCCGCTCTTCCTTCATCTCAACCCTTGAGGCCCTGGTCGCAGACACGAACCTCTATTCGGTGGTCACGCCCGAGTTCACGGCCACGAATGCCAATATCACTGGCTATCGCTGGCGCCGGGAAAGCAGCCAGGGCGTCACAATGCTAATGGCGGAAATCATGATCCGGCAGATCCGCAGCACTGGTACGGCAGCCTATACCAACACCTCGCAGCCGCAGGGGGCTCAGACCGTCCAGAACGGGACGGTCCAGACCACAACCCCTTCCCTGCCCGTGCAGACTTCTCTTCTGGGAGTCACGTTGTGACCGCCGTTCAGATCCCGCTCAATGCGACAGCGAGCCAGACGCTGAATGTGATCCTGAACCAGCAGCTTGTCCGGCTGGACGTCTACCAGCGCTCGACCGGGCTCTATATGGACGTCTGGCTGAATGACACCCAGATCGTGGCGGGCGCCATCTGCCAGAACCTGAACCCTGTGGTCCACGCGGACTATCTGGGTCTGGGTGGAGACTTCGTGTTCGTGGACACCCAAGGCAGCGCCGATCCGACCTATGACGGGCTTGGCGACCGGTATGTGCTGACTTTTGTGACGGCTTCATAGCCCAGCCGAAGCGAAGGCATGCTGTTGATGGACGAAGCCGCCATGGTCTGGCGATATAATGGCTGAAGGGAGCAAAGGATCAGAAAATGTCAGATTCAATACAGCCGTGGCTTGCAAAAGAAATGCTCCGGCAGGCTGAAGCGACCTGCAAGGCGCGGATCGACGCGATCAACAAAACACGGGATCGAGCCTCTACTCTGTTGGGCTGGTCTATGGCTGCATTGACAGGATCAATTGCCCTGGCCGCTCGCGGCTTTGATGGGCAGTCGGCGCTCTTGTTCCCGAGCTTAATCCTATGCGTTGGTTTTGCTGTCGTCTGCTTGTGCTGTGTAGTCGTTCTGCTGCCACTTAAACTCGAGCGCATGACGTTCTATCCACTGGAGATAGAGCAGATCGCGGCTGACACGCATGCTTCCTCGGAAGATGAACTTCAGGTCGCGCTGGCTGATAAACTGGCCGTGATCGAGAACAAAAACACTGTTGCTCATGAGCAACGCCAGAGGTGGCTGCGGGGGGCTTGGTATGCCAGCGTTATCGCCCCGACCTTATCATTTGCGGTGCTTGTTGCGCTCAGTTAGGGCTTTTTCAAGTTCGGGCGACATACCATCCATCGCAATGACAGTACCTCTTTGTTTGAGGTCTTCCGCACTCATGCGGTTCGGGTCTCGCTTGAATCCCTCTTTAGGCTTCTCGTCTTTCTTTTCGTCGCTCATCTCTCTCTCCCAAGCAGAGACACGAACACAGCAGCCGACCCGGAGTCCGGTCAAACGGCCTCAGGCTCGACGGAGCGCCTCATTGATCTGATCTACTGGCTGGGACAATCGAATTACACCCTCCTTCATATCTCCTGCCAGATCAGGGAAGACCTCGGTGAATGGACGCATCATGGCGAAGTCTTTCTCAGTCAATTCGGGATTGTCTGAATCGTAAGCAATCGTTTCCGGCGCCTCATCCATAAAAATGCGCTCAGAAATCGTGCGCTTCTGCATGTCCTGTTCAGACTTCAAAGCGCCGCCTCAATGATGGCATCCTGCACGAACTGGTTCAGACTGACCCCCTTGGCCGCAGCAGCCGTGACAGCGCGGGCATGGATTTCTTCAGGAACGCGAACCTGAAACTTGCCGGAATAGTGCTTCACGGGATCAATCCCCTTCTCAGCACACATCTCCTGAAACACCCGCAAAGAGATTTCTCCTTCACGGACCAGGCGCTCCACGCTGTCGGCATAGAAATCGGCACCCCCGTTCAAGCCCAGAAATTCGCCCCTAAACATACCAAGATCCGGATCATACTGGATAACGGCCCGATGGCCGCCGATGGTCATGGTATTGTTCATGGTTTCACTCCATTCGCTTCAAGCCATTTCCGAACCGAGGCAACGGCTCCCTTGTCTGTATCCGGCTTTGGGTGCGGCCGGTGGAACACCTGCACCTCACCAAAGAGAAAGACGCCAACGCGAGAGCCTTCCCGCTCCGAGATTTCAGCACCAAGCACCACAAACAAAGCTTCGATATCGCCCCATGCGACATTGCCAGATACGGGGCGCTTGAAGATCAGTTCCAAGGTGCGACGGTATTTGGCTTTCATGAAGGATTAGTACTGTAACTTGGTATCAAATACAACCATTAAATGGTACTACCCGAGTTTAGCAGGACGGGGCCGCTCCCATTCTGTCAGGTCATCCTTCCCTTCACATCCTTCGTGCGGTCAAGCACGTTGTTCCGCCTCCTCACCGGCCAGCTTTCTATGAAGCAATCAGTCAGGATACTGGTTCGATCCCTCGAACTTACCGGGTGAACCTTCAGGCGGTGGTGGCGGGCGGCAGCCGTCTGGCGGTGGTGGTGGTCTACCATTACTGTCCATAGGCGGAGGTGGCGGTCGATTGCCGTCATTATCCATTCCCGGCGGTGGTCTGTGACCAAATCCGCCCGGAGGTGGCCCGCATCTGTGATGTGATTTTGCATCCCCACCCCGCTCACCTTGCTCGGTATCGTTGTACGACGGAGCGGCTGTACTGAGAGTTGTATAGGTCTGCCCGTTATAAACGGTGGTGCCCTGAGCACGGACTGGCAAAGGCGTGAGACTGGCAGCAAAAATGATCAGAGCTGTAGTTCTGGGGCTCATAAATATCTTCCCAAGGTAGGTCTCCTACCCTTGAGACGCGCACCCGAGAATTGCCAGTAAGGAATGGCAACGGCGTGTTTCCCGTCCCTGCACCCTGCCCTAATACCAGCCGCTCTTCGAAGCGGCTTTTTTATTACCAAAAAGGACCGCCCGTGAGCAGCACCACAACCGTCACCGCCTCACGCCTCCCTCGCAGCTTTGCCAAAAAACAGATCGATGTCTCGTTTACGGTACCGACGGGCGCGATTGGACCGGGCAGCACGGCGGACAAGGTGACGCTCTCCGGGCTTCGTGTGCGTGCGACCGTGACCAATGCGGGGATGCTCACAGGCTCTCAGTTATCGCTGCGGGTCGAGGGGATGACCCTTGCCATGATGAACCGGCTTTCTGTCGTCATGGCCATGACGAACGTCGGCAACCAGACAAACACGCGATTTTCCGGGGCTCTTGTTGAGGTCCAGGCTGGTGATGCAGGCGGAACGCTCTCGACCATCTTCCTCGGAGATATCGCGGAAGCCTTCGTGGACTTCTCCGGCGCGCCTTCTGTCGCATTTCAGGTTCTGGCCTATGACACCTTGCCGCTCAAAGTCACAACGGCCATTCCAACGTCGTATGGCACGCCAACCCCTGCCGCGACGATCTTCAGTGAACTGGCTGCCAAGGCAGGACTGACCTTTGCCAATCATGGCGTCAGTCAGACGATCAACTCCTTCTATGAAGCTGGTGATCTTATGAAACAGATCGACAAGCTCGCACGCAGCATTCACGCCGTTTACCGGGTCGATACCGTAACCAAGACCCTGCATGCATGGGGCCGCTCCAGCGACGGGACGCAGGAAAAGACCACGGTCAAGCTCAGCAAATCCACGGGGCTGGTCGGATATGCGGCCTATAATCAGAACGGCATCAATGTGACGTCCTTCTTCAATCCGGCCCTTCAATACATGATCCCGTTCCAGCTCGTGAGCGAGTATCTCCCCGAGGGATGGACCAACAATCAGATGGGGCAGAGCATCCCGCAGATGCCGTCTTCAGGCCTGTGGAAGCCGACGCTCATCACACATGATCTGGCCTCTGAACTCCCGAATGGCCCGTGGTTCACCCAGATGACCGCCATCCGGGCGGACGTCCCTCAAGCGAAAGCATACTGATGTCCGGATCAAGCTCTTCTTTCGTCGGCATCACGCAGGGCAACACGAATAGCAGTGCCATCGACGCGGCCGTCCGGCGCAATCTGTCCGATCTCGGCACGGACGTTCTGGTCCAAGTGTCTGCCGTGCATGCCGGTAATGGCATTGTTGGCACCGTGGACGTCACGCCCATGGTCCATCAGCAGACGAGCGATGGTACAGCCGTTCCGCACGGTACGATCTATGGCGTCCCATACCTTCGCATTCAGGGTGGGGCATGCGCCGTCATCGTTGACCCGGTGGCAGGCGACATTGGCTACATCATCATCTCAGGTCGGGACCAGTCGAACGTGGTGGCAACCCGCGCGCCCGCCCTTCCCGGCAGCTTCCGCCAGCACTCCATGGCCGATTGCGTCTATGTGGGCGGATTCCTGAACGACGCTCCTGCGCATTATGTCCAGATCACCACGGATGGCGTCCGGATCGTCACGACGGGCAAGGTCACGGTGCAGGCGTCAGAGATGGATGTGAACTGCGACCTGAAGGTCTCGGGCACCATCACCGCAACCGGCGATGTGCAGGCGGGGGCTGTTTCGCTCGAAAGCCACGTTCACGGCGGTGTACAGAGCGGCGGAAGCAAGACGGGCGCCCCGGAATAGCCTTGTACTTGTCCCCAGAACGAACTACTGTCCAGATAAATCCCCAGACGAGCGCGTTGCGCGAGATACTCCATGAAATCGCTATTGCTCGACCGGACGACATGGGACCTGTCCCTTGATGCGAACCGTGATCTCGCCGTCTGTACCGAGCCCTATTCCGTTCTTCAGGACGTAGCCACTGCCGTCCGGACATGGCTCGGAGAGTGCTGGTACGACACCAGCCTCGGCCTGCCATTCGATAGCGGGATCTTCGATGGCTCTTCGTCCCTTCCCCTTCTTCGCGCTCAGGCTGAAAGCGCAGCAATGAGCGTTCCGGGGGTTGCGGCCGCGCAATGCGCACTGATCGGACCGCGTGAAGACCGGTCTATCGGGGGCGCCATAGCCATCACCCTCACGACAGGAGAGACGCAGAGTGTCCAGTTCTGACGCCACAACCTCTGTCCCCGCTCCTTCCCTGACGGATGCAGGATATGTTGCCCCGGCCGAGACAGACATTCTGGCGGGCGTTCAGGCCGATATCGGAGCGGCACTTGGCGGGAACGTAAATCCGGCCCTCAATACGCCTCAGGGACAGCTCGCCACCAGCGAAACCGCCATCATCGGCGATTGCAACGACCAGCTTCTGGCCGTCTTCAATGGCATTGATCCGCGGAATGCGTCTGGCCGGATGCAGGACGCCATCGGCTATATCTATTTCATGGAGCGCCTGACCGGAGAAGACCGGGCGGCATTCGAGTATCGACGCCAGAACAGCGTCGGGGCCAACAGCACAGGCATGAACGCCTCTGTGCTTGGCAATCTGCTACTCGTTTCGGGAGTGACCGATGCGTATGTGGTGGACAACCCAACCGATGCCGAAACAGTCGTTGGCGGCGTAACCCTGCCCGCCAATTCGCTCTATTGCTGCGTTGCCGGAAGCGCGACGGCAACAGCCATCGGTTATGCGATCTTTCAGAAAAAGTCGCCCGGCTGCAGCTATGCCGGGTCCACATCCGTAACGGTTCAGGATCCAGCGTCCGCCTATGGAGGAAACGGACCGACCTATACCGTCAAGTATGACGTGGCGATCGATACCCCGATCTATTTCTCTGTGCAGATCACGAATTCTTCTGCAGTCCCCTCTGATGCCGTTTCGCAGGTACAGAGCGCTCTGATCGCGGCTTTCACGTCCGGTGAAGCCAATGTCACGCCCCGTATCGGCAGCACCATTCTTGCGGGACGGTATTACTGCGCGGTTGGCGACCTCGGCTCCTGGGCGGCGGTGGAAGACATCACCATTGGCACGACAGCAGCAGCGGGCGAGTTGAAGGTTGCGCTGAATATCAACCAGTCTCCCTCTCTGGTTGCAGCGAATATCTCCGTGACTCTGGTGTGATATGCTGAATGTCGAAGCAACCATACAGGCCCAGTTCGCCAACAGCCCTTCCCTGGGCACGATCATCGAGGGCTTCAACCAAGCGATAGACCCCTCAGCCCTGATTGATGACTGGTATGAGAATGTCTGGAATCCCCAGACGGCGACAGGATGGGGCCTGGATGTCTGGGGCCGGATCGTCGGCGTCAGTCGGGTTCTGCAGGTTTCCACGACGGACTATTTCGGGTTTTCCCAAGGAGTGCCGGGCGCGCAAACCTTCGGGAGCGGCGTCTTTTACAACGGTGGGGCCGTCACTTCGAACTATATCCTGTCTGACGACGCTTTCCGGCGCCTGATCTTTGCCAAGGCCGCCGCGAACATCTGGGACGGAACCATTCCGTCTTTGAATGCTATCCTGATGTCGCTCTTCGCGGATCGCGGCCTTTGCTACGTCAGCGACAACGAGAACATGACGATGACATTCGTCTTCGAGTTCTCCCCTTCTCCAGTCGATGTATCGATCATTGCCAGTGGAATTCTCCCCCGGCCAAGCGGGGTCGGGACCACTTATATTTTCACCCCTTACATCGACAAAAATACCGATTTTGGTGGAGATATTCTCTGATGCAGAATGCAGGCTTCCCGACAAAGATTGCGGTTCCTTTCGGGTCATCCGCATCATCTGCCAATATTCGCGCAATTCCCGTCACTGCATCAGACGCGGTTTCCGCATCCTTCAATCTGGGCTTCCCGCCCAACACGATGATCCCGACGGACGCCGGCGGGACGCCACCTGATGGCCGGGACATGAACGGTATCCTGTTCATGACCACGGCGCTAGCACAGCAATACTGCGCTGGCGCGGTCTCATCATTCGATGCCGCATTTCAAACGGCCGTGGGCGGCTACCCCATCGGATGTATCGTGCAGGATGCAACAACGCCGGGCAAATACTGGCGTTCCACGGCGGATGCCAATATGACGACGCCCGGTGCCTCTGCCGCATCCTGGGTGGATTTCTTTGCTGACATCACCACGATCCTGACCGGCATCACGTCGCCTGTCCTTGTAACGTCCAGCACCTCGGTCACAGCTCCCTCATGGGCAACCCGGGTGGAGGTGATCGCTGTAGGGGCTGGCGCAGGTGGCAGCGACTGTCAGGCCACCGGATCCACAATCGCCAATACCAATGCAAGTGGCGGTGGTGGCGGTGCAGGCGCTAATGCACGCGCCATTCTACCGATCACAAGCGGCCAGACGCTGGTCCTGAATATCGGTGCCGCAGGCGGTACGGAAGGCAATGGCGGGGCAACCACGGTCTATGTGGGAGACACTCTGGCCCTGACATGTAATGGCGGCGCCAAATCCGGCTTTACACAGACAGGCAATTCCCCGGGCGGATATGGCGGCACCCTTTCGCTGACGCTGACAGGCGGCGTCCTTCTGGAAAACTCTTCCGGCTCTCCGGGAGGCGATGGCCAGAACGGCAGCTTTATCAAATCCGGACGCGGTGGAGACGGGCCGTGGGGCGGAGCGGGCCGTGACGGGCAAGGCGCGGGCGAAAGCGCCACAGGCTTCGGTGCTGGCGGCGGGGGCGCTTACGACAGCGCCTTCTCCAACACACTCTATACCGGCGGCTCCGGGTTCCAGGGCTGCTGCATCTATCGTTTCCTGCCGTAAGAGAGGTCCATCATGGCCAGTGATGTACGCTATATCGTCTATCGCACCGTCGCCGATGGGGCTGAAGGAGTGGGCTACGTTGTCAACGCCCTGGTCTGGGACGGCACAGGCACGACCCCCCTCATTCCGGCTGGGACTGCACTCGCGCAGGATGCCGCGCAGGCCTACCAGATCGGCAGCACCTACACGGCACCCACGTCATGACCTGGGCCCCCTGCCGGCGCATCGTGCGTGCGGACGTGCCATTCGCATTCCGGGTTCGCGGGATCAACGCGCCGCTCTTGCTCTGCTGGCCTGACACGTTCCTGAACGGATCGGCAGATTACAGCATCGATTTTGCCAGCCAGCTCTGTTGCGGCGAGGTACTTGTCGACGCGGCCTTCTCCGTCTCGGGCGGAAGCCTCGGCTGGTCCGGAAAGCCGACCTATACGGCCACCATCGCGACGGCATGGGTGACCTGGACAATGGCGGGAATACAGCAGATCGAGGTCACGGTCCTGACCAGTGAAGGCAGAAGCCTGTCGACGCTTGTCCAGATCAACGTGAAGCCCATAGCGGCTCTTCTGTCAGGCGGCAGTCCTTCCAGTGCTCCGAACATCCTGACTTTGCCTGATGGCACTCCACTCCTGACCGAATCAGGTCGTTCACTCCTCACCCAATAATCGGAGGCCCCATGAGCGGTACTCAGAACCCCGCCAGCGCAGGTGCGTCTGGTGGACAGTCGATCTCTGCCCTCGGCACGGCCCCGAAGATCGCTGCGACCGATACTGTATTGGGCGTCTTTGCGGGCGCCGTACAGAACGGGACCGTGGCTGATCTCGTTGCTGCGGGGCTGCCGGAAACGGTGGCGAAACAGTCGGATATCACAGAAGCCCTGAGTTCATCCGTTCTGGAGCAATATACTGTCCAGGCACAGACAAGTGCCCAGCAGTCAAAGCTGAGCGCCACACAGGCGGGTGCATCACAGGCAGCGGCCGGAGTTCATTCGCAGGCAGCAGCTCAGTCTGCTTCTGATGCAGCAACTATCCTTGCGGGATCCCAGTCTGCAGCGTCCCAGGCGATGGCTGGAGCCGAAAGCGCACAGAATGTGATCCAGGCAGCGGGTAATGTTCTGAATCAGGCTGCCTTCCGTATGTCACAGGGAATGGGTGGGGGCCTGCCGTTCATCGCCCGCGGCTGGTGGGACGCTGCCACAAACAGTCCAGCGCTCACCAGTGGCTCTGGCGCTGCAGGCGACGCTTATGTCGTCGTCAATGCCGGCGGAACGTCCCTGGACGGTCAGATGGGCTGGGAGCCATTCGACCTGGCCTATTTCAATGGCATAACCTGGGTCCGCGGCCCTGGTGCTGGCGTGCCGGTGGCGGCGCAGCAATTCGTCGCCACGGTTGCAGCGCAGATCGCCGACAATCAGCTCGGTCGGACATCGGGTGACAATGTATTCGAAATCGCAGATCCTGTTGGCTATCTGCTCTCCTGCATTGACGCTTCGGGGAACCTGACCACAGCAGGGTCAAGACTGGCATTCGGCTCGTTCGCGCTCGATGCCAGTGCGACCGCGATGCTTCAGGTTTCAGACCAGAACGGCTTTGTAGGCTTTGAAATCGACAGCTCCGGCGCGATTCAGTCTCCCGCCGGAGCTGTCGCTCCCAATCTCGGTCCCGTTTCTTTCGAAGTTGTGGAAGACGGTCTTGAGGGCGTCTCGATCATCGACCAGTTGGGCTATGTCGGGTTCGATACCACGGGGGCATTCGGAACAGTCTCCGGCCTGTCGGGCGGTTTCACCGCTGAAGACATCCGCTCCCATGACAGTGTGAACCTCGCCCGGTCTGCCCTGCTGGCCCAACGTCGGGCCAGCGCGAACCATGCCGCGCCAGTCTGGGGTTACTCGTTCTGCGACAGCTCGGGCCAGTCCGAACTGATGGGGTGGTATTCGGTTCCCCCGCGCACGGTGAATACACCTGCAAATCTCGGCGCTCTGATGATGGGCGCAAGCGTTTACGGGAATGGGGCGAATGATACCAGCCAGACGACGTTTTCTCCCGCGGGGGGATCATCCGCACTGCAGCCGATTGTCGGCACGTCATACGAACTATCCACGGCATCGCTTAACGGGCGTCCCGGGAACCAGTTGTGCTCTTACAAGCCGGCAGATGTCACTGTGTCGGCAAGTTCGACGGATGCCACGCAATGCATTCTGACAACCACCGATACGGCGATAGACTTTACGAAAGGAATCTGGTCCGCAGCCTCTGGAAACACCGGCACATGCCCCGGCTTGCAGGTTGGGGACAACATACAGATAACCGGCTTCATCGGCGATGCGGCAGTGATGAACATCAAGCCGCTAATTTACGGCTACACCCAGATCTGGACGGTTGCCGCTGTTTCGGCTCAGTCCCTGACACTGACTCTCAATACAAACAATAACGGCGGGTCCGACAATCCCGTTGCTGTCTCCGCTGCGGCAGGGATCACGATTGAGATCGTGTGGGGAGGGAGTGCGAACTACATCGGCGAAGCGCAGTGTGTACAGGCTTCCGTGGCGTTTAGAAAGTTCCAGCTTCAGGCCCGGGGACTGATCGAAGACTCTTCACGCCAGCTTGTAACCTACTGTTCCGCCATTGGCGGGCAGTCCATCACACAACTTTCAAAGGGAGCAAATCCCAATATCTACGAGCGTGGCATCACGGCCTTTGCGGCGCTCAAGACGCTGGCGACTACGGCCAATGTAACCTTCGGAGCGTATCTGATTGAGTGGCTGCAGGGCGGTTCCGATCCCAATACGGATTATGCCACGTACTCGGCGGCGCTTGAGGCCTATCATGATGACAAGGCTGCGGATTTCATGGCGATCAGCGGTCAGTCCCTGCCGCCGCGCATGGAAATCGCTGTTCTGTCGCAGTTCAACACGGTCACGCATGACAACATGGGGGTGGAACGGGCTCAGGTCGATTACTGCGAGGCCAATCCCGACAGGGCATACTGTGTCGGCGCGATGTATCCGGCCTATGATTATTACGTCCATAACGCCAGCAATGGAGAGACATGGATGGGAGCGATGCGGGCCAAGGCCCGTGATCGTCTCTTCAACGGAGGGGTCATCCCATTCCCGGTGCGAATGTACCAGGCGACAGCGCGCGGGAATCAGGTGCTCGTTGATTTTCAGGCTCCTGTTCCCCCTCTGGTGATCAAGCCGGCAGGCGTGGGTCAGAGAGACACACTGCTGCCGAACTACGGCCTGGTTGCCGTGGATGCCAACGGGAACATGTTGACCATTGCTTCCACGGAACTGGTCGGGGATCTGACGATCCTCATCACGCTTGCAGCGACCGTGCCGGACGGGGCGTGGATCTACTGTGCTCCGGCGAGAAATTACGGAGCCGATGGCTCATCCAACATTTTCGACAGCGACCCGACCGTCGCCGCCATCCCGTATCTCTGGACGGCCGGTGACGGAACCACATTCCCGGAACAGGAACTTGCAGCCTCCGGAACCCCAATGAGCCTTGCCAATCCGGCGGTTCCTTACGCACTTCAAATCACTCAGGGGTAAATCATGAGCCTTCGTATCACCACGCCTGCCTCGTTCGCTGGTAATAATATCGGCTGGCGGGCCCCCACTTCGCAGCAGCCGGAGTTCGCGGCATTCTTTAATGCGTCAATCTCGAACCTGGTCCCGGGCTCGATCCAGCCCACCACAATCCCAGGACTGGCCGCGCCGCAACTCACGGACGGCATGGCTGGAAGCCAGTTGCCTTATGTGACGACGCAGGGGGGAAGCTACGGGATTGATACCGGACTATCGCAGACGCCTGATTTCACCATCATATTGCTGGCAAATGTGCCGAATCCTGCGACGACGTCGGAACAGTCAGTCCTGGTATCAAGCTATGGACGCGGCAGCGACAGTTCCATGCAGCTCTGCACATGGACGAGCGGAGTGTTCCACGCCTACTGTACCTCGTCCAACACCGGGGATGTGATCGCGAATTTGCAGGATAGCGGTGCGTGGGGTAGCTGGCGGCTGCTTTCCATGACGGTATCCACATCGGGCACGACCCAGACGATCACGATTTCCGACCTGACGGGTGGTAACACGGCCACAGATTCAGTCACGAAATCTGCCAATACAACAGACAGCGGCGTTACATACTGGATCGGCAATGATCCGACGTGCTCCACAACGCAAAATGCCGGTGCCGTCAAAATGGCGTTCCTTGGGATCTGGGACAGTGTGCTGTCTTCGGATGACCAGAATGCCGTGCGTGCCCTGCTTCAGAAGTATGCCACACAATACGGGCAGACCTGCTGACCCTTCCCCAGGCTGACACACCGACATGGCCGCCCTCTGAGGCGGCTTTTTTATTGGAGGGCCGCATGCCCGATGAAGCCGTTGGCAATACTGAGCTCCTCGAGCGTGTTGTCAGGATCGAAACCAAGCAGGAACATCTGGAAGATACGACGGGATCCCTCTCGGATCGTGTCGCCACGCTCGAGGATACCGTGAAAAGCGGGTTCGCCTCTCTCAGTGCCAAGATGGATTCCCTCAACAGCCGACGCGCCATGGTCATTGCAGGCGGATCCGGGGTCGGGGGCGGCGTTGCCGTGGGGCTTTACTCCCTGGCACGCCTGCTCTGGCACCTGTAATGACCGGCCTGAACCTCTCACAGATCAAGCGTCTGTGGATCCGGCCGGCACTCCAGGCGATTGGTCTGGACGACCCGGCACATCTCAACATCGTCACCGGTATCGGCCTGGTCGAGAGCGGCTATGTCTGGCTGGAGCAGCTCAACAGTGGGCCGGCCAAGGGCTTCTGGCAGATGGAACCGGCCACCCATGACGACATCTGGAAGAACTCCCTTCCGGCACCGTCCCGCTCAAGGATCGCATCAGGCCTGAACCGGCTGCTCTCTGGCCAGCCGCACACAGCCGATCTGATGATCACCTTGCCGCTCTACGGCGCGGCCATGTGCGCCACGAAAATTCTTCTAGCCCCTGAGCCGATCCCCGCAGCTGATGATGCGGCCGGTCAGGCCCAGTACCACAAGCGCTGGTACAACTCCCCGCTCGGTTCGGCCTGCGCTCTGGAGAATATCCCTGATTTCCAGGCCGCCATCGCAGCGTGAGCCTGCTCCTCTGGGCGCTGTGGCGCCGTCATCTCCTGCGCCTGCGCGTCCTCGCCTGGTGCTCCCGTATCCCAGGACAAAAATGATGATCCGACGCCTTCTGGCAGTCCTGTCACTGGTTGCGCTTGCGGCCTGTGCTGGCGGAACACCTTCGCCTGTCGCACGCGTTTCCGACTTCGGGGCAGATGTTCATCCGGTTTTGCGCCACACGGCGCATGCTCCGGTCAAAGCGGCTCGATATGGCGTCACAGCGACCGGTTCGACAGATCCGAATGCCACTCTGAACTGGTGCTCCTATACCGGCACAGGGAACATAGCCTGCATCCAGACGGCAACAGCTGTCGCAAGCGCGGTGAACGCCCGCGTGCTGGCTGCAGGTGGTGCATCTGCGTCCCAGACCCTGACCACGCCCACCCTTTCCAGCCCGGCAGTTATTGGCGGAACCCAGTCAGGCACAGCTATGACGGGTGTATCTGTGGACAGCACGAGCACGATCAACAGCGCATCCCGCGCAGCCAATTCGATCGTCCGGACCAACGCGGAGCGGTTCGGCGACCGCATCAGCGCCCTCGATTACTGCGCGCTTTCTGACGTAAACGGCAGCACCGACAACACCGCCTGTATCCAGCGGGCGATCTATGCGGTCTGCGCCGCCTCCGGTGGTCAGGCGCCGTGGGGATCCGGCGGTGAGGTCTTCTTCCCGCCAGCTGCCTGGACGTTTTCGTCCCTGTCCGCGCCCTGTAATGGCGTGACGCTCTCGGGCGCGAATAACGGCAACGTCAATTCCGGCTCTCTGGATTACCGGGGCACGGTCTTCAGGCTAATCACGCCGGCCAACCAGTCCGCCATCTCGTCAGGCATGACAACGTCGGATTACGGTGGCGGCCTGCATGTCCGGGATGTCGCGATCGACGGCAGCAGCATGGCCGCCACGGCCACGGTGTTCGATTATTCCTGGGTCCAGCATTCCACGATCAAAAACGTCTCGGCCTACAACATCACCAACTTCTTCCGGGAAGAAGGCGGCGCGGCCAATACGATCGAAGATGTGGTCATCCTCGGGATCTCCGGAACGGGCATCGAATTTTTCGGCGACGCATCGGCCTGCTCGGATCTGGCATCGTGCAACAAGCGCGCTGATCTGCTTCGCGTGAACCGCGTCAACATGAATGGAACTGTCACCAGCAGCGGCGCGCATACGGCGACCTGTTTTGCCTATCATGACTTCGCCCAGTCTTTGAACGTCGATCATGCGATCTGCGAGAATGCCCTGTTCGGGCTGAACATCTATTGTCAGGCCAGCCAGGGCCATAACGGTGAAGCCTGCCCGGCTTTCCCGCGCTTTCACGACCTCGAAGCTGAAAACTGCACGACCTGTGGCAATATTTCGGACGCTCAGGACGTCGAGATGCGTGGCGGCTATATGCTCGGCCAGGGGACGGCCAGCGCGCATGTCCTGCAGGTCTACAATACCAATTTCGGCGGGGCGGCATCGTCGTCCGTAGTGGGCTCCTATGCCCAGGCGTTCCGGAATTTCGGTGGCCGGTTCGGCGATTCCGGAGGCGCCGCAGTCGTTCTGGGCGTGGCCGACTTTGTGTTCAGCGGCTCGCAGATTTTCTCGTCCAACCTGTCTGATACGAACAACAGCATCGGCGCTCCAAACATCGAGGTGACACCGACGGGAAGCACGACGAACCCGACGCGCGGCATCATCACGCAGAACATTCTCTGTGAAGCCTCGGGACAGCAGCCGCTCCAGAACACCAATGACAGCAGCCTGTCACTGATCCAGGGATCCATCTGGCTGGCTCCTGGAGTCACGAACACCAAGGTTTTCGGCAACGAATACTCCCGCTGCGTCAGTGGTCCGCAGGATTTCACGACGAGCAATTCCACCAATACGATCGCCGCATACTGAGCGGCGTCTCTCTGGAGAACTGAAATGGACTGGACCTCCCTGTTCCAGACGATCCTGCCATATCTGCCTGCGCAGTATGCGGGAGATCTCGTCTCGATCCTCACCTTCCTGATCGCGGCCGCTGCTCTGGCCACGCGCTTCTGGAAGCCGCCTGCTGCCGGCAGCAAGCTGGTGCTGCTCTACAAGGCCGTTTCTGCCCTGGCGCAGTCCAGGGGCTGGAACACCAACGTCTATCAGCCCGATGCCAAGGCCCTGATGATCCCGGCCGAGGCCAGCCGTGCTGTCGAGGCCGCCAGGCTGGGTCTCGATCCGGCTTCAACACATCCGAAATCGGGTGAACCGCCCAAAGTATCTGGTTGACGCGGCTTTCTCTTAGGTGCGCGCGATTTTCTTTTCCTAGAAGCATGCTCCCCTGATCGGGGATGCCAATGAATGACCTGTTCCAACCGCCCTCCGGGGCGGTTTTTTTATTGGAGGCCTCTGTGACTGATCTGAATTCCCTCACTGCGCGTCAGACGCGCCGCGGTTTCCTCGGGACAATTCTTGCCGGCTCCGCAATCGGCATGCTTGGCGCCTGCACTGTCACGAAGTCCGGCAACGTCACGACCATCACGGTCAACGTCGCCAAAGTGAAGGCTTACGGTCAGGCGGGCATCAACGCGGTCTCGACGGTCCTGTCCATCGCTGCGGTAGCTTCGGCGATCGGTGCACCGGCTGTCGCTGTGATCGAGACGGCATCGGTGGCGCTGTCCGGGGCGTTGACCGCTTTCTCGTCCGCCGCCGGATCGAGCGTGACGGTCAGCTACGACGACACGACCATGAAGAGCGCGATCAACTCGGTCCTGGCAGATCTTCAGACGGTCGCTGCCGATCTGTCTTCGGCCATCACAGGCGCGAGCAGCACGGTATCCAGTTCCGTCCTGTCCGACGCGAATACGGCCCTGTCTGCTCTCAAGACCATCGTATCCGTGTTTGAAGGCATCCTCGGCGTCGTCTCCCTGTCTGAACCGGCCATGACGGAAGCTCAGGCTCTCCGCATCCTGAAGGTGGCGGCCTGATGCGCCTGCTCTTCATCCTGAAAAGCCGCGAGGGAAACTGGGGCTATGCCTCCGGTTCCTCCGGCCTGGCCAATTCGGTGCGCTTTGTCGTGGACATGCTCACCAGCCATGGGATCGAGGCCCAAGCGATCGAAGTGCAGGACAACAACTGCATCGACCGGGAAGTGACGGCCTATCGTCCGACACATGTCATTGTCGAGGCCTTCTGGGTCGTTCCGGAAAAATTCGACGTTCTGAAAGCCCTGCATCCGCGCGTCCGCTGGATTGTGCGCGACCATTCCGAAACGCCTTTCCTCGCCAATGAGGGCATCGCGTTTGGCTGGACGGCGGCGTATCTGGCCCGTGGCGTAGAGGTCATGTGCAATGCGCCCCGAGCAGTCGGTGACATGCAGGTTGTCGCATCGGCATGCGCTCATCCGGAGACGCTTGTCACGTATGGGCCGAATTATTACCCGACGCCTTCGGGAGGCGAAATCAGTGCCAGGCCCATGCCGTCGGATATGATCGATATCGGCTGTTTCGGTGCTATCCGTCCGCTCAAGAACCACATGGTTCAGGCGATTGCCGCCATGGCTTTTGCTGATGCGGCAGGCCTGTCCCTGCGCTTCCACGTCAATGCCACGCGGGTTGAAGGGAACGGCAGTCCGGTCCTCAAGAACCTGCGGGAACTGTTCGCTGCGTCGCGGCATGAACTGATCGAGCATGGCTGGCAGGAACACGCGGATTTCCTGCGCCTGATGGCCACGATGGATATCTGCATGCAGGTCTCCTTCACCGAGACATTCAATATCGTAGCAGCCGACGCCATGGCCTCTTCCGTGCCGGTTGTCGCATCAAGCGAATTCCCGTGGCTCGGGGAGTATGCCTTTGCAGATCCGACATCGAGCAAGGGCATTGCGGCCCTGCTGATGGACATCTGGACAGAAAGCGACGTGGCCCGTTCGTATCGGCTGCATCGCCAGCGGCGCGATATGATGAATTATAACCGGCGCTCCGAATGCGTCTGGCTGGAGCGGTTCGCATGACCGCGACGGTTCGCCTCTACGATCCGGCGGACGCATTCGGGAGCCTGATCTGCTGGCGGCTCGAAAGCGACTACAACCACGCCACGATCGAGCTGGACGGGACGATCTATTCGGCCACCTACCCGCGGATCGTGGGGGTCGATCCTACCGATCCAGACTTCGGGATGCCACCCCGGAACGGGCATGCCTTCACGATCCGCCTGACGGACGATGAAGCGGCACGTGCCCAGGCCTACTGCAAGTCCATGCTGGGCACGTCATACGACGTTCTGGCGATGGCAGCCTGGGCCTTCCGGATCCAGTCCCTTCAGCGGCCCGGCCATGCCTACTGCTTCGAATACGTTTACGACGCGCTCGCAGCTGCCGGCGTGTTTTCGACATCCCGGCGGCTGGTCACGGGCGAGCAGCTTCTCAACGACCTGTATCAGGCCGGGCGGGTCGAGAATATGGCGCTTGGAAGCGCCCTGCCCTTGCGGATGCGCGCGCGCCTTCTCGGCCAGGCCGCCCCCATTTACGTCCCCGCCCCAAAGGTGAACGCATGACCCGCTGCCTCGGCAAAAAAGACCCTAAACACGACTATCGCACTTATCGCCTTGCGCCTGTTCTGGAAGCCGCATTGCCGACCGTACCCTACGCCCGCGACTGGTCCGCGTCTGTGCCCTATCAGATGTGGGGCAATGACCGCTTTGGATGCTGTGCCTTCGCTGCCCACGCCGCGTTGGTTGCGACCTGGACGAAAGCAGCGCAGGGGCTCGTCGTCCTCTCAACCGATCAGGTGCTGGCAAATTATGCTGCCGTCACCGGCTTCGATCCCGCCACAGGCACAAACGACGACGGTACTGTGCTGCTGGATGAACTGAACGCATGGCGAAGGACGGGCTTCCAGCGGCCGGGTCAGACCCTCGACTATCTGACTGCATTCGGCTCCATCCAGCCGACCGACGAGATGAGCATCAAACGCGGTATCGCGTTCCTTGGTGGGGTACTGGCGGGGGTGCAGGTGCCACAGGGCTTCCTGTCGCTCGGCCTGGGTGAGACGTGGGATCTGGATACGCTTGCCGGCGATGCGCTCAAGCCTGCTGGCGGCCATGCGATCGCTCTTGTGGGCTACAACCCGGACGGCGTGTTCTTCAACACCTGGGGCGCCCGCACCTTCATGCCCTGGGCGACCTTCTCGGCAATCGCCGATGAGGCTTACGGTCTGCTGTCACGGCAGAACTGGCTTGGCGTGCCCGGCACGGCACCGACCGGTGAGGATTTCGATGCATTGCTGGCAGAAGTCCGTGCTGCATGATCTCCTCACCGCCGTCATCATCCTCGTTCCCTTACTCTCGGGAGTCACGCTCGCCATGATCGGCACGGCGCGGGATCTGCGGGGGGAATGACCCGCAATCCTGTGAATTCGATGGACGAGCGCGGAATCGAATTGAAGGGTTCCAGTTAGGGGGTATGAGAAACTTACGAAAAGTACTCCCATACCCTCAGTAACTCTAAAAACATCGACCAGCAGTCAGCTAGTTCCAGAGGATCTCTATCTGTCTTCTGGAGCTTCTGATCTGTTTCAGAAGTCAATCCTTGCAGTGACTTTGAAGGAGCGTCCAGGCTGCGTGTAGTAGCGTTCGGAGAGAGATGAAGACGACGCTCCGTACGGGAGTGATGCGGCGTTGTAATAGGCTTTGTTGAAGATGTTGTACATTCCGGCCTGAATGCGCAGGGCGTGATAGAAAGAAGGGCTGTACCAGCCGGTAAGGTCAAAGAGGACATAACCGGGTGTCTTCCACTGACTGGTCAGTGTTCCGGTAGAGGTCAGATATTTAGCGTCGTTTCGATGCGTGGCGAATGTGGCTGACAGATCGCTGCCCCAACGGTCAGTCTTGTACCCGAAGCCAATAATTCCGCGGAAAGGTGCGACCGACGCAAGGTGGAAGTTCATGTCGGTATCGCGTCCATCCGTGTAGGAAAAGGACCCCCATGTGTGCCAGTGCTTGTCAAAGGCCCAGTGGATATTGGCTTCAGTACCGTAGATTCGAACATGGGAAAGATTGGTATAGCCGTAGCAGAGGTAATAACCTGAGCAACCGGTAATTCCGTCCATGTCGATATAGTTCTTATAATAATTGTCGTAGAAGGATACGTTGACGCCACGTTCGGAATCACCATACTTCAAGCCAACCTCCCAACCTTTGCTGCTTTCGGGCTTGAGATTGGGATTTCCGACAACCTGGTAGTAGGGTGCCGTACTGTAATTCAGATATTCTTCTGTAGCGGAGGGTGCACGATAGGCCTGTGAATACAGAGCATACAGCGTCAGATCCTTCGTGACTTTTCCTTCGATGAGGACTTTGGGAGAAAAGTGGGAGCCATGAGCTCCATGCGGCAGGCCGGTGTAGCCCGAATTCGCCTGATAGGAAGCAGTATTGTGAGGATCGCGCTGGAAGTAGTCGAAACGGAATCCGGGGGTGATATGGAACCATTCCTTCGCACCCATACCGATACGATCCTGCACCAGTGCTCCAAGGTCAGTGCCATGAACTTTCGGCATGTCCGAGAAATTATCATGCAGATAAGGACTGGATGTCGCCTGCTGGCCGGTCTGGGTTTGGTAGGTATCGGTCAGGAAAACTTCACCGCCATAGGTAATGGCGTGATGGAGTGGACCGGTGAAGACATTGTTGGTGGCTGAACCTTTCACGCCATAGGACTGCACCGGCAGCGTCAGATGCTCATGGCTATAGGTCGAAGCCTTGGCAGTATCGTTGTTGAGAATATCGGTATCAGTCTTGATCTGCTGCCAGTACGCCAGAAGATGAGCCTCGCTGAAAAGCGAAGTCGGCGTTTCCCCCTGGTAATCGTAGTTGCCTGAGATGCGCGAACGCTGATTTTCACTTTTGGTCGTATAATGGTCGGTAGCAGTGGATTCAGACGTCCGTGTTCGTTCATTGTAATTGCGGTCAAACCATTCGCCAGTCAGACCGATCCGGTGGCCACCCTCAAAATAGTGACGGATTTTGCCGAGGAAGCTGCCCTGACTATAGCTGGCAGGATCTTTAGCGGTTCGGGTGCGCCCGTAACCGTAGATGTTTCCTTCGTTCCCTGTCTCGCTGCCGTTCTGATAGCCACCCTGGAGCAGGAAAACCGTGTTCTTGTATCGGGCTGCAAAAGCCTGATCGAGGAGAGCCGCTTCAGCAGAGCCGTTATAGGTCAGCTTCGTGATGCCGCCGAAGGTCTTTCCCGGTTTGAGGATGTCTTCCGGATCCAGTGTCCGGAGTGCAATAACGCCTCCGAGGGCACCTGTGCCGAAAAAGCTGGAATCTGCGCTTTTGACCACATCAATGGCGCCGAGGGAATTGAAATCGAAGGCGCTGACACCACCCTGCGCGGTGCTGAACGACCCGGCATAGGCACCATCATTCGCCCAGGGCATGCGAACGCCATCAATGGTTGTCTGGATGCGGTTCTGATCAAGCCCGCGGATGTTGATGCTGGAATTCCCGGCACTGTAATTCACGGACGCATCCACGCGACGGGAATAATCTTCCAGGCTGTCGATCTGACGGTCACGAAAAGTCTTGTAAGTGGTCGTTGTCGTGAGAACACCAGCCATGCCGACCGAACTGTGATCTGCATCGGGATCGAATTTCATCGAATCAATGATGTCCTGCGCCCCCTTCACCTTCACGGCCGGCAGGGCAATCGAGACCTGTGGAGGCGTTGGTGTACTCGCGCTGCTTTTGGACGTGGTTGCTGAAACAGCAGATTTGGACGTCTTCGGATCGGTATTCACCGACGCTGCAACGGCAGGTGCTACGCAGGCGCAGGCCAGTGCCGTGGTCGCCAGCATATAGGAAAAAAAGACGCGACGTGGTCGTGGACAGAACCTTGGCATTGCGGGAAACCTCGGGCATTGCAAATGAGAATCGATCGCATGTAAGGTCCTTAAAAAGCGCCCGTCAACCGGAATTCGCTCTTGTTGCTCATGATTATCGTTCGCAACAAAACGAGTGTATTTTTCTGGTCACATCGGATCGATCGGCATTTACATTGCGCCCTCCCATTCAGAGAGCGGCATACTATCGAAAGGCCCGTAGCCTGATGAACGAAACGAACACACTCCCCCTGTCGCGCCGCCTCAGGGAAGCGACAACGTCAACACATGAGACGTTGGATCAGAGCATCATGTCGCGGAACATGTTTGCCACGACCAAGGGCTATCGCGACTTTGTGCTCCTGCAGTATCGGTTTCACCAGCATCTTGACCCTCTGTATCGTCATGAGGTGCTCGCCGGCATTATTCCGGGTCTTGAGGCCAGAAACCGTTTTTCGTTGATTCAGGAAGACCTGAACGATCTTGGCGAGCCTCTTCCGTCACACCCAACCTTTTTGCCGGTGGAGGACGCCTCCGTGGCAGCCGGATGGTTGTATGTCGGAGAAGGATCCAAGCTCGGCGCCGGTTTTCTCATAAAGCTTGCGCAGAAAATCGGCTTTACATCAAGCTTCGGTGCCCGACACCTCGCCCCGGATCCAGAAGGCCGGGGACTGTCATGGAACAGGTTTCGTGAAGCCATTGATCATGCGCCGGAACTGGACCCTACGCGGTGTATCCAAGGGGCTCAGGACGCCTTCAGGCACGTCAGGAGATATCTCGAGAGTCCCGAAGATGTCCTGATGCATCCTTAAACGCCGGCCCACTTCACTGCCTCTACAAGCCTGTCGCTAGAATCTTCCTGCTCAGTTTAATGTTGAAAATCTGGGCAGGATGCTGACGTGAAGTGCAAAACCCGTGCAGTCTCGTAGCTCTCTATCTATTTTACCGCAGAAAACTGCCATTTTGAGAGATTTCCACCTCCCTTGACATGGTAGGGGTCACAGGTTCAATCCCTGTTGCGTCCACCACTCGATCCGAACCGTCATCGTGGTAGTCTGTGGGCTTGGCCAGCTCTGAGGGTGACGAAAGTCATCAAGCTCCCTTTTCAGTTCACCAGATTGGGTGGTTCCTCCATGGGAGGCGGATTACCACCCGGCGGAGGATAAGGATTGGGTGCTGGCGGAATGGGAGGACGGGGCGGACATGGGTTCGGCAATTCACTGGCCTTGATCCACGATGCGCGAATAAACAGGTTGCTCTCAACGGTCATGGTCGGCTCCCATCAAAGTGGTGAGACACTGTAAAACCACTCGGCAAACAAGGTTCGGTCAGGAAAAAAAAAAGAAAAGCGGGCGGCCTCTTTGCGTGGCTCCATATCGTGCTGAGGCGGCACTCCAGGAGCAGAGGGTTGAGGTCCTGCTCCGTTCCACTTCTCGTTGTTCACCCCCAGCCGTCCGGGCCTATACCAGGACCGTAGCAACCTGACAGAAGGAAATGGGTTTGCCTGCGTTTAATGCCCGATGTAGCGCCCAGGCCGGTGGAACACAATCAGGACACCACTCATTGCAAAGGCGCTTACGGCTGACAGCAGGACTTTTTCCCATGGCAGGAAAAATGTGGACAGTGTCAGAATGGCTGTATCAATCATGATCTGAACGCGGCCTGCATTGATTCCCCGACTTTTCTGGAGCCAGAGCGTGATAACGCCTGTTCCACCTACACCGGCCTGATGGCGTGCAAGGGAGAGAATCCCCATCCCGATGACGGTTCCACCGAATATCGCGGCGAACAGGGGTTGGACATAAGAGAGTGCCATGACATTCGGGATGACACCTGCGAGGGCTGTGATCCCGAAACTGGCGATTGTCGTTTTAATGGCAAAGCGCGCGCCCATAGCGCGAATGGCGAACAGGAGAAACGGTATGTTAATGACCGTAAACAGATTCCCGGGGGTCATGGGAACGACATATGAGAGCAGCAGGGCAATGCCGGCCACGCCTCCGGTCACGAGCCCGGCCTTGTGCAGGTACATGAGTCCCATAACAATCAAGGAACAGCCTATCAGAAAGGCGTAGATGTCTTCTGCGTGCGAGTGACGAAGCCCGGGTCCATATGGTGAGGTCATATCCAGAAAATCCAGCCGTCCAGCAGGCAGACCCCTTCCGCCCCGCCAGATCAGATCCATGAGAATTCGAGCCAGATAGTTCAGTCCCCGCTACCTGCACAGCCCCTTTCATACGAAGAAAATATTGTTTCAAATGGCCGCTTTCTGTCTTGCCTGAAACTGCTGATAGCGCATCGATATTGCATGTTTGAAAGCGTGTTGAGCTGGAGGGTCCGATTCTCAAAATGGGATTTTGGAAAGCGGCGTTGAGGATGAGGAAGACGGTATTGGTTCAGAGATGCACGAGTTAATGACCGAGCTTCAAAATAAAGAAGAGCGCCTCAATATTGCCGCCGACAAGTCAGGCATACCGAATGAGGGCACGCACATGATTACAGCGCTTGCCAACAAAATCGACGGATTGGTTTCACGCGGCCGATAGAGACCTGCCGCCTTCCCACATACCAACATTTCCAGGTGCTGAGCCCCTGAAATCCTGCGCCGGACTCGGCAGAACGCTCGGCAGTTTTTCACTTCCCAAGACGGGCGAGTTCGGTAAGAAGACAGGTCGCACAAAGGCGAATGTTGTGAACACTGGGCATCTCAAGGACGACGTTCCACCCCGGATATTTGATGACCATACGATGGTCGTTTTCAGATCTGGAACTGGGACAGACTCTGTGAACAGTATGCGGCAGGCAGCCTTCCGTTCCACGGCCTTAAACGACAAAAATCAGGATACCGATATTTCCTTTACCCGGTCCTGAGTGAGCAGAACATGTAACCTTCTGGCACCTCCTTGCAGAGAGTCCCGATAGTGAACCGCTGGCTGTTATCGAAGACCTGTCATTTTCTCAGCGCTGGGAATATACCAGTATTCTTTTTAAGGATTTTCTATAGTAAAAGCGAATCATACCGCTACATACACCTCGATAAAATTCAATTATTATTCCAATATAGTGATAAATACTTCATTATATATGACATTAATCTTTTTATACAAGAAGATCACTAAAGTCTTCTATTGTTACTATTCGGAATATCTCAAGGGTATCCCTCTCACCGGGGCACTTATCCCGGATCTACACCTCGCAGAACCAGATGACAGTCTTTCGTTCTGCATTATGTGGAGACTAGAGCAGTGATCTGTCACTGCGGATAACAGCGCGGGACTTGCTTTTTTGGCAAGAATGGACGGAAAATCATCAATGCTCTTCCCTGTAACGAAAACGGTTGAAGAAAATTCACACGGAGCAAGCTGATCGTGGTTCCGCATCCGTTGACGCCTCCCGATATTTTCCAGCATGTGCGGATAATCATGGGCATGGTGGTTGGTCTAAGCGTAACACGCCTCCTGACGGGCCTCGTGCGGATTATTCAACACCCCAACCAGACGCGGATCTATCCCGTTCACATCGGCTGGGTTCTGACACTGCTCCTGATGCTGATGCATTTCTGGTGGTGGGAGTTGTGGCTGATCGAATTACCAGCCTGGACATTTGAAACCTACCTGTTCCTGCTGCTCTACGCGATCATACTATTTTTCCTGAGTGCTTTTCTGTTTCCTGAATCCATCAGCGATTACACGGGATATGAAGACTTCTTTATTTCCAGGAGGAAATGGTTCTTCTCCTTTTTTGCACTGACAGTCATCTTCGATCTGTTTGATACGATCATAAAAGGTCCCGCGCATTATGCCCTGTTTTCAATTGAATACTGGTTCCGTATCCCAATCTATCTTGTCCTGTGCGGTATTGCGATCATCTCGACTGATCGCCGGTTTCATATCGGGTTTGTAAGCCTCGGCCTTCTTTACGAAATTTCGTGGATCATCCGGCATTTCGAAAGATTATCGTAAAGTCTCGCTCCGGTCTGAAGCAAAACAACATGCTGATCCGTCCATCAGTTTGATAGCCCGAACAGGGCGGGAAAACTTAATGAACGAATATCGAAGCAATCATGCAGAAGACGAGGCCGCAGACTGCGATCAGTGTTTCCAGAACGGACCACGTCTTGAGGGTCTGCGGAACCGTCAGGCCGAGATATTCCTTCAACTGCCAGAATCCCGCGTCGTTCATTGGCCCGAAAGCGACCGAACCTGCTCCCGTCACCAGGACCATTAACTCAGCCGAAACGCCCGTTGAGCGCGCAAGAATGGGGGCCACGATCCCTGATGCTGTTGCCATCGCAACGGTTGAAGAGCCACAGGCAACACGCACAATGGCAGCGAGCATCCAAGCCAGAACCAGCAGAGGGACATGAGCGCCAAGTGCCGTATCCGTGATGGATCGTGAAACTCCGCTATCCACGAGAACACGCCCGAAACCACCCCCTGCCCCTACGAGAAGCATGATCAGGGCGGTCGGCCCCAGGCACTCATTTGTAAATCGCAGAACGGTCTCTCGCGAAAAACCCCGTGCGTGACCCAGGACATAAAATGACAGGACCGTCGCCAGCAGAAGAGCGATATCCGTATTACCAATGAAATGCAGAATATTACTGAAGGTTGTATGAGGCGCGGCAACGCGATCTGCCATTGAACCGGCCAGCATCAGGATCACGGGAGACAGCACTGTGAAGACCGTGATGCCAAACCCCGGAAGATCTTCCGGCGGCTTGCTGCTCACGAATTGCTTCGCCAGTGGATTGACCCCTTCGGGGATTACTCTTGCTGAAGCAAACCGCCCGAAGACTGGCCCGGCAATCACCGCAATCGGCGTTCCAATCGCAATGCCAAGCAGAATGGTCTTCCCGATATCCGCATGATAGGCGCTCAGCGCCAGAAGCGCAGCCGGATGCGGGGGAATAAGGGCATGCGTGATGGACAGCGCAGCCCCCATGGGAAGAGCGACACGCAGTAAAGGCGTCTGCGTCCGATCCGCCAGAACAAACGCCAGCGGAATCAGAAGCACAAAGCCGACTTCGAAAAATACGGGAAGGCCGACCAGAAGGCCGATCAGCATCATGGCCCAGTCGACATGCCGACGGCCCGAAAGGGTCGAGATCGTCAGGACGATACGATCGGCGCCACCGGACTCCGCCAGCATTTTCCCAAGCATGGTGCCAAGCGCAATGACAGTTCCGACATGCCCCAGCACATGTCCTGCCCCCGCCTCGAACGACCCCACCACCTTGTCAGCAGGCATGCCAGCAATAAGGGCCAGCAGGATCGAGATCGAAAAGAGGGCGATGAACGGATTAATCCGGAAACGGGCAATAAGGATGACAACCGCCGCAATGGCCGCAGTCGCAAGCGAGATGGCAAAGATGGAGTTCATCCGGTGTCAACTTTCCTGTGGCATCCCGACAGAAGAGGCCATCTTAACGAAAACCATTCCATCACAAACCCGATAGACAGTGCCCCTAACACAGTTCTGATAAATTGAAACAGAGTCAGCCGCAGAAAGACTACAACGATACGGTAATCCCGCCATCAACCATCAGCACCTGTCCGTTAACGAAGCTTGAAGCCGTGGAAGACAGGAAGACTGCTGCCCCGACCAGTTCCTCGACCCGTCCCCATCGCCCTGCCGGCGTGCGTTTGCACAGCCAATCCGTGAACTCTGCATCCGCCACGAGCTTTTCATTCATTTCCGTGGCAAAATATCCTGGCGCCAACCCGTTGATCTGAAGCCCGTGCCTGGCCCAGTCCGTCGCCATGCCTTTTGTCAGGTTTTTGACCGCTCCCTTGCTCGCCGTATAGGGCGCAATTCCCGGGCGGGCGAGCTCACTCTGGACGGAACAGATATTGACGATCTTGCCCCGTCCGCGCGGAATCATGTGCCGCGCCACCGCCTGCCCGACGAAGAAAACCGCGTTGACATTAGTTGACATCAGATCATCCCAGTCCTTGCGCTGAAATTCCTCCAAAGGTGCGCGGCGCTGTATCCCGGCATTATTGATCAGGATATCGATCGGCCCCCTACGCTGCTCAATCGCCGCGACCCCCTCAATCACCGCATCCTGATCCGTCACGTCGAAAACCGCCGTACTGGCTTTTAACCCTTCCGCCTCCAATTCGGACTGCGCGGCCTTCAGACTTTCAGCGTCTCGGCCATTCAGGACGACTTCCGCCCCGTAACGCGCCAGCCCCTTTGCGAGAGTCAGGCCAATTCCCCGTGACGCCCCAGTCACAAGGGCACGCGAACCAGAGAGTGAAAAAAGATCGGGATGGGACATATCTGTCAGCCTTCGAAATCACGGTTCTGCTCTTCCTAGCAGTCTGAACCCGCCTGGGATCCACAAGTCCGCGTGCGCACCACGTGCTCTCACATCGTCAATAAACTTTTATCAGAAAAAATTTCCATCCCCCCTTCTGGACAGTCTGAAAGTTATATGTAACACAAATAACGGTATTTTGTGCCGATATAATGTGATATTCTATCACAAACAAACGTTAGGCTGAATTGGGGCATGTTTTTCTCTCATGTCCTGTCTGTATTTTTTGAGATCTGGGTGTGATTCTATGGATCTGGTTCTGGGAATTGATGTTGGAACAGGCAGTGCCCGGGCGGGTCTCTTCACGCTTGAAGGACTTAAGAAAGCCTCATCCGTCCGGCCAATCCAGACATGGACACCGCGCCCCGGTTATGCCCAGCAATCCTCACAGGATATCTGGACCGCCGTTTGCGAGGCGACCCGCAGCGCTTTAGAAATGCTTGACAAACCTGGACAGGTCATTGGCATCGGTTTCGATGCAACCTGCTCCCTCGTCGTCGTTGGCGACGACGATCAGGGCCTCTCGGTAGATCCCGAGGGCGCACCGGGACAGGATATCATTCTCTGGGCAGACCATCGGGCCCTTGAAGAAACGCGCGAAATCAACAGCAGTGGCCAGGACGTGCTGCGTTATGTCGGCGGTACGATTTCTCCCGAAATGGAAACGCCGAAACTGCTCTGGCTGAAGCGCCATCTTCCGCGGGTCTATGAACAGGCGGCCCATTTCTTCGATCTTCCCGATTTCCTGACATGGCGCGCTACAGGTTCGCTATCACGGTCGGCCTGTTCGACAGCCTGCAAATGGACCTACCTCGCCCATGAGAACCGCTGGGACGAAGGATATTTCCAATCCATTGGACTTGAAGACCTCGCACGCGACGGCTTCAGCCGCATCGGGAACGACATTCGTCCCCTCGGCGGTCTTGTCGATGGTGGATTGAGCGCTCAAGCCGCTGCGGAAATGGGACTGCCAGCCGGTATCCTCGTTGGTGTTTCCGCCATTGACGCCCATGCCGGGGGCATCGGTCTGTTCGGGCTGAACACCGAAGGCTCTCTCTCGGACGATCAACTTGAGCGCTCAATATCGCTGATCTGCGGGACGTCGAGCTGTCACATGGCCGTGTCGAAAGAGGCGCGTTTCGTGCCCAGTGTCTGGGGCCCCTACTGGAACGCCATGGTTCCTGAGATGTGGCTGAACGAAGCAGGCCAGTCCGCTACGGGCGCGCTGATCGACTTCGTTATTTCCAGCCATACCTTTGGCTCCGTCCTCAGACAGGAAGCCAAAGACACGGAAACCAGCGTCTACGCCCTTCTGAACACACGGATCGAATCTCTGGAACGCGGCAGCCTGCCGGGGACGATCACGGCCGACCTGCACGTGCTTCCGGATTTCCATGGAAACCGTTCCCCCCATGCCGATCCTGACCTGACCGGCATGATCAGTGGCCTCAGATTGTCCGACACGGTCGATGATCTGGCACGATTGTACCTCGCCACCTTGCAGGGCCTTGCCTACGGCACGAAGGACATTATCGAGGCTCTCAACGCGCAGGGCTACCGTATCGACACGATTTTCGCGACCGGTGGCAGCACCAAGAACCCCGTCTTCCTGCGCGAACATGCCAACGCTACCGGATGCCGCATCCTGCTCCCCGCGGAGCCGGATTCCGTGCTGCTGGGCGCCGCCATCCTGGGCGCTGTCGCGAGCGGAACATACACCGATCTGCGACAGGCCATGGCGCAGATGAGCCACGCGGGAGACGAGATCGTCCCCGACCCGCGCCTCGCTGCGTATCACGCCGCCAAGCGCAGCATCACGCACGACATGCTCTCGCAGCAGCTCACCTGGCGTCAGCAGATGCGTGACGTTCTGGAAAAGGAGAACACCGCCTGACGGCCCAACCGTCCGACCCGTTCTGCCATTCCCGTCCCACCGAAACGCATCACCATCCCTTTCCAGAGGCCGATTTCCATGTCCCGTCTCAAAGCCACACGCACAGCCATCTGCACTCTCGCCCTTCTGCTCACGGGTTCCGCCCTGTCCAGTGCCGAGGCAGCCGGAACCCTGACGATCGCCACCGTCAACAACGGCGACATGATCGTCATGCGGCAGCTTTCCCAGGAGTTTGAGAAGGCCCATCCGGACATTCACCTGAACTGGGTCACGCTGGAAGAAAACGTCCTGCGTCAGCGCGTCACGACCGATATCGCCATGAAGACTGGCCAGTTCGATGTCGTGACCATCGGCAACTACGAAGTGCCGATCTGGGCCAAACAGGGCTGGCTTACCGAGATCAAACCCGACGACGCCTATGACGTGAACGACATCCTGCCCTCCGTCCGCGACAGCCTGATGGCGGATGGCAAGCTCTACGCCCTGCCGTTCTACGCCGAAAGCGTCATGACCTATTACCGCAAGGACCTGTTCCAGAAGGCCGGGCTGACAATGCCGGACGCACCGACCTACGACCAGATCCGCCAGTTTGCGGACAAGATCACGGACAAGGGCAATCAGGTCTATGGCATCTGCCTGCGCGGCAAGCCGGGCTGGGGCGAGAACATGGCGTATATTTCTTCGCTCGCCAACACGTTCGGCGCTCAGTGGTTCGACATGTCGTGGAAGCCGACCATGACGTCCGATGCCTGGAAAGCGACCCTGAACTGGTACGTCTCGGCCCTGAAGGCTGACGGTCCTCCGGGCGCGACTTCCAACGGCTTCAACGAGAACCTGGCCCTGTTCGCCAGCGGCCATTGCGGGATCTGGATTGATTCCACCGTCGCAGGCGGCCTGCTGTTCGATCCCAAACAGTCCCAGGTCGCCGACAAGGTCGGCTTCGCACCTTCTCCCAAAGGCCCTTATGGCAAAGGTCCAACCTGGCTGTGGAGCTGGAGCCTCGCCGTCCCCGTCAGCTCCCACCAGAGCGCGGATGCCCAGACCTTCATCACCTGGGCCACGTCAAAGGATTACGTGAAGCTGGTCGCCGCTCAGAAAGGCTGGGTCGCCGTTCCCGCTGGAACCCGCGCCTCCACCTATGCCGCGCCCGAATACGTCAAGGCCGCCCCTTTTGCCTCCTTCGTGCTGAACGCCATCAAGACCGCTGATCCAAACGGTCCGACGGCCCAGCCGCGTCCCTATACCGGTGCGCAGTTCGTCGGCATCCCGGAATTCCAGGCCATCGGCACGCAGGTCGGCCAGACCGTTGCCGCGACCCTGTCCGACCAGATGACTGTCGATCAGGCCCTGACCTCCGCCCAGGCTTCGATCACCCGCGCGCTCCGCCAGTCCGGCCGCGCGCGATAACGCCGCCCGATCAAGGTTAAGAATACCATGCAGGCCGTACTCGAACACAGCCCGCCCGCCGGAGCGGCCGCCCTGAACCAGACGAAGGCACGCGGGAAAAGGACAGGTCTCCTGCTCCTTTCCCCGTCCGTCCTGCTTCTTCTGGTGTGGTCGATCGTCCCACTCGTCATGACGCTGTGGTACTCGGTGCAGAACTACAACCTCGTTGATCCCACGCTGCACGGCTTCGCGGGGATCGACAATTACTGGTACCTGCTGACCGATCCCGATTTCCTGCATTCGCTGCTGAACACGTTCGTACTGGTTGCGGGCGTCCTGCTCATCAGCATCGGCGGCGGCACCCTGCTGGCCGTCCTGTACGATCAGGAGTTCTTTGGCCGCGGCATTGCCCGCATCATGGTCATCTCCCCGTTCTTCATCATGCCCACGGTCTCGGCGCTGCTGTGGAAAAACCTGATGCTGCATCCGATCTATGGCGTCTATTCCGCCATGATGCGGGCTGTGGGTCTTACGCCGATCGACTGGCTAGCGCGCTTTCCGCTCCTGACCGTCATGATGATCGTTGCCTGGGAATGGCTGCCTTTCGCGGTCCTCATCCTGCTGACGGCGGTACAGTCGCTCGACGGTGAACAGCGCGAAGCCGCCCGGATGGACGGCGCAGGCCCGATCGCCCGTTTCCGCTACATCATCCTGCCGCATCTGGGCCGCGCGATCAGCGTCGTCGTCATGATCGAGACGATCTACCTGCTGACGATCTTCGCCGAAATCTCCGTCACGACTGCCGGCGGTCCCGGCGTGGCCTCCACCAATCTGGCCTATCTGATCTATTCACGCGCCCTGCTCCAGTTCGACGTGGGTGGCGCCTCGGCTGGTGGTGTGGTCGCTATCATCATCGCCAATATCGTCGCGATCTTTCTGGTGCGCGCCGTAGCCCGCAATCTGGAGGCCTGACATGGCGCTCAAGACCAAAACCAGCACCCGGATCGGCGTCACCGTCCTCGGCTGGGGCATTGCGCTCTGGCTGTTCTTCCCGATCTTCTGGATGATTCTGACGAGCTTCAAAAACGAAGTCCAGGCGATTTCCACCCCGCCGAAGCTGTTCTTCATGCCAACGCTGAGCAGCTATGCCGAGGTATTCGAGCGCGCCAGTTACTGGCATTTCGCGCTCAATACGGTGATCGTCTCAGTCGGCGCGACAGCAATTGCCGTCGCCCTGGCCGTCCCGGCAGCCTATTCGATGGCGTTCCTGCCCTCAAAGCGCACACGCGGCACCCTGCTGTGGATGCTCTCAACCCGCATGCTGCCTCCCGTCGGTGTGCTGGTCCCGATCTACCTGCTGGCGCGCAATACGCATCTGCTCGACACCTGCACCGGCCTGGCCGTCGTGGACATGCTGACGAACCTGCCGATCATCGTCTGGATGCTCTACACGTTCTTTCGCGAAGTCCCTGCCCCCATTCTGGAAGCCGGCCGGATGGACGGCGCCACGCGCTGGCAGGAAATGACGATGGTCCTCCTGCCGCTCGCCCTGCCTGGCATCGCATCCACGGCTCTGCTGTCGCTCATCCTGTGCTGGAACGAAGCCTTCTGGTCCCTGAACCTGACCTCCTCGCACGCAGCCCCCCTGACAGCGTTCATCGCATCCTTCTCATCACCGGAAGGACTGTTCTTCGGAAAACTGTCCGCAGCCTCCACCCTCGCCGTGGCCCCGATCCTCGTTTTCGGCTGGATCAGCCAGAAACAGCTCGTCCGCGGCCTGACTTTCGGAGCCGTCAAGTGATGCGGATCCCGGCTCACTCCACTCAACATTCCTGCATAAACGGGGCCTGACCCATGGCGACTGTCGAACTCAAGAAGCTCCGCAAGACCTACCTTACGGAAGAAATCATCAAGGGGATTTCCCTCTCGATCGAAGAGCGCGAATTTGTGGTCTTCGTCGGCCCGTCAGGCTGCGGAAAATCCACGCTCCTGCGCATGATCGCGGGCCTTGAGGACATCACATCCGGCGATCTGCTGATCGACGGGCAGCGCGTGAACGACGTGGAACCCGGCAAGCGCGGTCTGGCGATGGTCTTTCAGTCCTACGCGCTCTACCCGCACATGGACGTCTACAAAAACATGGAGTTCGGCCTCAAACTGGCCGGAATGCCGGAAGCCGAGCGCCGCGAGAAGATCGAGCACGTCGCCCGCACGCTTCAGCTCGAACCCTATCTGCACCACAAACCCGGACAGCTCTCCGGTGGCCAGCGCCAACGCGTCGCCATCGGTCGCGCCATCGTCCGCAATCCGAAAGTCTTCCTGTTCGATGAGCCGCTCTCGAACCTCGATGCCGCCCTGCGCGGCCAGATGCGCGTGGAACTCTCCGCCCTGCACCGCAAGCTCGGCGCCACCACGATCTATGTGACTCATGATCAGGTCGAGGCCATGACCATGGCAGACAAGATCGTCGTCCTTCAGAAAGGCGTGGTCGAACAGATCGGCTCCCCGCTCGAACTGTACCACCACCCCCTCAACCTGTTCGTGGCCCGCTTCATCGGCTCGCCGCCCATGAACTTCTTCCCGGCCATTTTCCAGGGCGGAGATTCTGCAGGCTCCAGCGTCCAGCTCCGCGACGGCTCGATCCTTTACGTGCCCGTTACATCCCCGGGGCTGCTGCCCGGAACAAAGGTGACGGTCGGCATCCGTCCCGAACATGTCGAACTGGTTTCTTCCGGCCCCAACACCGGCGTCGTGGAAGTCATCGAACGCCTCGGTGCCATCACGCTCGTCCATGTCCGCATGCCGGACGGGGAAATCATCGTCGTCCAGACGGATGGCGCAGTCCTGACGGAGGTCGAAACCCGCGTCAGCCTGACTCTTCCCCCAAAGAACTGCCACCTCTTCGCGCCCGACGGTCTGGCCTTCGAAGCCTGTCACCGCCACCCCCTCGCTGCCTGATTGTAGGAAACCCATCTCATGTACATGGAAAAACTCCGCCTCGATAACCGCGTCGCCATCGTCACCGGCGGCGCACAGAACATCGGCCTGGCCTGCGTCACCGCACTGGCCGAGGCTGGCGCCCGCGTCATCATCGCCGATCTCGATGAAGCCATGGCCACAAAAGCCGTGGAAGACCTGCGCATGGAAGGCCATGATGTCAGCAGCGTCGTCATGGACGTCACGAATACCGAAAGCGTGCAGAACGCTGTCCGCAGCGTTCATGAGCAGGAAGGCCGCGTGGATATCCTGGTCGCCTGCGCCGGCATCTGCATTTCCGAAGTCAAGGCCGAGGACATGACGGACGGCCAGTGGCTCAAGCAGGTCGATATCAACCTGAACGGCATGTTCCGCTCCTGTCAGGCCGTCGGGCGCATCATGCTCGAACAGAAACAGGGTGTCATTGTCGCAATCGGCTCCATGTCCGGCCTGATCGTCAACCGCCCGCAGCAGCAGGCGGCCTATAATGCGTCGAAAGCCGGTGTTCACCAGTATATCCGCTCGCTGGCCGCAGAATGGGCCCCCCATGGCATCCGCGCCAACGCCGTTGCCCCCACCTATATCGAAACGACGCTCACCCGCTTTGGCATGGAAAAGCCGGAACTCTATGACGCCTGGATCGCCGGAACCCCGATGGGCCGCGTGGGCCAGCCCGATGAAGTCGCTTCCGTCGTGCAGTTCCTGGCATCCGACGCAGCCAGCTTGATGACCGGCGCCATCGTGAATGTGGATGCGGGCTTCACCGTCTGGTGAGCAAGGACGATCCGGGCGCCATCTCTGTGCCCGGATCCCTCTTCAGCAAAAGACCGCAACAATAGGTCACTGATTGAGGAAATCTTTCAAAGTTTCATTTTCTTCCGACGCTACTTGCAACTAACTCGCAATATCGATACCAGCCTCTGATCACGCGCCAGCACGCACAGTCATTGAGGTCGGGTATGCACCGCAGCAGGATTCTTTACGCGATACCCCTCTCCCTCGTCATGAGCGGAGAAGCCTTCGCAGCCGACCAGAATGCCGCAACCGAATTGCCCCCGCGATCGGGCACAAAAAAAGCCAGCTCAACCGGGACACAGGCCAGGACTATCGAAAAGCTCGAAGTTCGCGCACGCAGGGCTTCGACCCTCGCCTCGTCCGCAACCAAGTCGGACACGCCCCTGATCGAAACCGCCCAATCGGTCACGGTCATCACGCGCAACGAAATGGACATCCGCAACGTCCTGAACCTCAATCAGGCCGTGCGCTATACCGCGGGCATCACTGCCGATCTTCGTGGCGGCGGTGTGGGAACACGTTATGACCAGTTCGCCCTGCGCGGATTTACCGTTCCCACCTTCCTCGACGGCCTGAAGCTTCAGGACAGCCCGACCGGCTATGCCGTGGCGCAGACCGACACCTCGCGTCTGGATCGTATCGAAATTCTCAAGGGCCCGGCGTCGGCTCTTTACGGCCAGTCCAGCCCCGGCGGCCTCGTCGCGCTGTCCAGCAAGATCGCCACGGATCAGCGCTCCTATGGCAGCGTCAATGCGACCGGCGGCATGTTCGACCTGTACCGCGTGGATGCCGATGTCGGCGGCTATGTGACGGATAACGGCTTCGTCCGCTACCGCGTCAATGGCACCATCAACGGCCAGCACAGCCAGCTCGCCCGCACCGGAAGCCGCCGCTTCTCCATCAGCCCGTCCTTCACCTTCGGTGGCGACGGCCCCACGACGCTCACGATCCTCGGCAACTACCAGTACGACCCGGAAAACGGCACTTATGGTGGCGTCCCGCTCGTCGGATCGCTCAAACCGGCCTCGTTCGGCTATCTGCCGCGCAATTTCTACGACGGCGATTCATCGTTCGAAAAATACAACCGTCGCCACGGCTCCATCACCTACATCCTCAACCATCGCTTCAACAGCGACTGGAGCTTCAGCACGCGCGGCCGCTACGACGACATCAAAACCCAGTACCGCAGCGTTTATGACAGCGGCTATTACGTCTCGGACGATACGCTTGCCCGCTCGGCCATCGCCACCAACGAACATACGCACAACCTGACCTTTGACAGCCAGTTCAAGGGCCATGTCCGGACCGGACCGCTACGTCATACAATGATGTTCGGCTTCGACTACATGCAGCAGAGCGCCTCGGAAGTCGGCTATTACGGTTCAGCTCCTGATCTGAACGTCTTTCATCCGAACTCACAGATGGCCATTCCCACGCCGTCCCCCTGGGTGAACTACAACACCGACTCCCATCAGGCCGGCATCTACGGACAGGATGAGATCCACTGGCGCCACCTGATCCTGACAGGCAGCATCCGTAACGACTGGTACCGGTCCCATCAGACCGACAACATGTACAACACGACGACCAACCAGAGCCCGAGCCAGATTACCTGGCGTGCTTCGGGCCTGTATCATTTCGATTTCGGTCTTGCGCCGTATATCAGCTACTCGACATCCTTCCAGCCACAGTCCGGCAGCGTCTCGACGGATGGTGGAAAGACCGTGCGTCAGGCCAATCCGTCCCTCGGCAAGCAGCTTGAAGGCGGCCTGAAATACCAGCTTCCGGGCACCTCACTGCTCCTGACGGCTGCAGGCTTCCATATCGAGCAGACCAACGTTCTCGTTGCTGTCGGCAACACCGGCTACAGCGCCGAAAGCGGACTGGTCCATTCGGACGGTTTCGAGTTCGAAGCCCATGCCGAGCCGTTCCACAATCTCGTGCTGACAGCCGCCGTCAGCATCCAGAAGGTGCATGACGACTCAACCGGCAAGCCGCTCATCCAGTCCGGCAAGGGTAATGCCTCGCTGTTCGCCTTCTATACGATGCCGTCGGGTCCCGCGAAGGGCCTCGGCTTCGGCGGCGGCATGCGCTATTCCAATAAATCCTATGGTGGTGAAGCGTCTTACGGGAGTGTCTGGGTGCCGCAATATGCCGTGTTCGATGCGTCGGTGCGCTACGACCTGTCCAACCTCTCCCACAGCCTGCATGGCTGGAATGTGGGCGCGAGCGTCCGCAACCTCTTTGACAAGAACTTCATCGCCAATTGCCTGAGCTATGCCTCTTACGGTCAGGAATACTGCTATTACGGAGAGCGCCGCAACGCGCAGGCCAATATTGGCTTCAGCTGGTAAACCACAACCCGGAACCCGGCGCTACGACATCGCCCTGCGCCTCGTCGTGGCGTTGCCGCTCGGTTACGCCCTCTCCGCGCTGGGCGGTGTCTGCCTTGCGTACTGGCTTCCCCTGTCTAGGGCTGACAACTCCATGGCCGGGATCCTTCTCGGCCTGGTCCTCTGGCCCGTCGTTTTCATAGCAGCTTTCGCAGTCACCCGTATCAGGCGACTGCTGGCTTTCCTGATCCTCGTGGCCTCTCTCCTGAACGGCCTTGGACTCCTTGGAGGCTGGCAGCCATGAAAGGCACGTTCCGCGCGTCCATGGCCATAGTGCACACGACACTGGGTCTCGTCACGGGCTGGGTGCTGTTCGCCATTGCCCTGTCCGGCGCATTGAGCGTCTTCCGGCGAGAAATCAGCCTCTGGGCCAGGCCCGAACTTTCCACTTCCGTTTCCTCCCCCCTCCTGACGGACGCCCATGCCCTGGACTGGCTGAACCGCAACGCGTCCACCGCCAGTGCCTGGTATGTCGGCAGCGCAACTGATCTGTGTGCCTTTGCAACAGCCCTGTGGCCTGACACAAAGGGCAAATACATCCAGCGTGCCCTCGACCCCGAAACCGGAAGCCCGGATGGTATCAGGGACACGCTCGGCGGCGAATTCTTCTACCGCTTCCATTTCGAGCTTCAGCTTCCCCATCCCTGGGGGCGGCTTATCGCAGCCCTCGCCGCTCTGGCCCTCGTCGTCGGGCTGGTCACCGGCATCATCATCCATCGGCGCATCTTCGCGGATTTCTTCACCTTCCGTCCCTCGCGCGGACAGAGAAGCTGGCTGGACACGCACAATCTGCTTGGTGTCGCCGCCCTGCCTTTCCATCTGATGATTTCCTTCACGGGCGCCGTCACCCTCGGATCGCTGCTCCTTCCCTGGAGCACCCAGGCGCTTTACCGGAACGACGTCACCGCCTCCTACACGGAGCTCAATCCCGCGCTCTATTCCCGCCCGACAAGTGGCCATGCAGGTCATCTCGCACCGATCCTCCCCATGCTCCAGGAAGCTGACAGGCATTTCGGCGGCACGGGTCTGGAACAGATCTATGTCTTCAATCCGTCCGATCAGGCGTCCCTCGTTACAGTAATCGCGGGTAACAGCCGTACCGTCAGCACCTCGTCGCAGATCATCACCTTCGACGGTCCATCAGGCCACATCCTCAGGGAGCATATCGAAAAACGCCCCGTCATACGGGCCTACACATTCCTGTACGGGCTGCATGTCGCGCGTTTCGCCCCCCATGTCACACGCTGGCTGTATTTCCTGTCCGGACTGGCCCTTGCGGCCCTGATCGGCAGCGGCCTGCATCTGTGGACGCTCAAGCGCCTGCGCCGCCCACACCATATGGGACACAGGATCGTCGCCCGCCTGAATGTAGGCGTCCTGATGGGTGCACCCCTTGCCTTCGCATCCTTTTTCATCGCCAACCGCCTGCTCCCGCTGACGATGTCACACAGAGCCGGATGGGAAGTGACGACTGTCTTCATCGTCTGGGGGATCGCGCTGATCTACACGCTGCTCCGCAACCCGGAGCGAAGCTGGGCGGAGCTTCTGGCCGGCAATGCCGCAGCCTGCCTTCTGATTGCAGCACTCAGCCTGCCATGGCACGGCAGCACCATCACGGGTGTCGGCATGACAGCTCTGATCCTGTCAGCCTCTTTCGCTTTTGCAACGTATCACAGGATACGAAAAACCAGGCTCCTGGCATGATCTGGATTTCCGTTCTGTGCGGACAGTCCGCCATGCTGCTGTTCGTCGCGGCCTCCCATCGCGGAAACCGGGTCTTCTGGCATGACCGTCTGACAGCAGCACGGCAGCGCATCCTGAAATCATGCGCCGCCGCAGTTCTGCTCCTCAGCCTTATCCTTCAAACCCTCTGCGACGGCACCGTCGTCCTGAACATGATTGAATGGATCCTGCTCGCCGGCCCGGAAATCATGGTCGCGACACTCGCCTGCTCCCTGCGGGAACGCTACGAACGACCATGAACCGGAAGACGCTTATCCGGCCATCGCCGGATCGGTGAGCGTGATCTTCCCCGTTTCCATCCGGCCACCCAGAACATGCCTGAAATCCGGATCTTCCGGCGACGTCAGCGTCACGTCATACCATTGATGGCTGGCTGACAGATCCAGCCGGATCTCCTGATGCCCCCGCGCTTTGAGGATAACGGTCCGCAAGGACCCTGCGTCTCCGGCACGGTACTGAACCGTCAGCGGCACCTTGCCACCATTGGTCAGTGACAGGATGATCCCGGGCCCTTTCCCCTTGCCGCCAACGTCATAATGACAGGCCGAACGAAGCGCGACCCGATCAGCATGCCCGCGATAAGCCCGGTAGAACCCGTTGGGCGCATGCACCGCGACATCATACAGACCGTCCGCGGGCGGAAGCGTCACGTCCATCTGGTCCCCCGCCGCCACGGCATAGGTTCCCGCCTGAAGGTCACGACCGCCATTGCGATAATCATAGACATTGAACGGCGCACCGGCCGCCCGCTCTCCATGAACGCTCTGCCCGGCTCCCAGCTTCAGGCTGACCTGCCCGCGCTGCACATCAATGCCGCCGTCACAGTACAGCTCATAAGGCAGCGCACAGGCCGGACGCGTTCCGCTTTCCTGTCGCACGGTTTGTCGCAACAGATCCGGCTGATCCTTCAGTGCGGCGATCTCATCCCCGGACAGCGAGCGGAAACCACCCGGCATGGGACGGTTCCGCGCATCCTCGATAGCCTTCAAATGCGTATTCCGGTCCAGATAGCTCAGGGACGGTGCAACCTCATCATGAGCATGGAAACAGGATGTCAGATCACCGCAGATCGCCCGGCGCCATGGAGAAATATTGGTTTCCCGAACGGGTGTGCCGAACTTCTTCTCAACGAAATGTTCCAGGAACCGCAATGTCGAACTGTGATCGAAAAGCTGCGAATTGACCAGCCCACCCCGGCTCCACGGAGATGCCACAACCATCGGCACCCGGAACCCGAGCCCGATCGGGCCACTCCGTGCGAGCCGTTCGGGAACGCCCCGGCGAACCTCGTCCTCGGCGGTCGTGTATTCCAGTCCGTCCGCCCCGATCGAAGCGGAAGAGCGGCCCGTTTCCGGACGCTGCGGATCAGGAGCCGCATAGGAACAGCCGTGATCGAAATACCCGTCATTTTCATCATAGGTCAGAATGAAAATGGTCTTCTTCCAGACCTCGGGATTTTCGGTCAGGATGTTCATGACTTCCGACACATACCAGGCCCCGTACCAGGCCGATGTCGGATGATCCGAGAAATGCTCCGGCGCCGCCATCCAGGAAACGGCCGGAAGCTGGCCTGTCCGTACATCCTTGCGGAACTGGTACAGCACGTCTCCCTTCGGCGCCTTCATCCCCTTCGCATCCGGATCGTCCACGAAGGCCAGTTCTTCAAGACTGCGATAATCGGGATCGCCGCTGTTGATCACGAAGGCCTTCGTAAAAAGCTCGCGCTCCTCGGGCGTCAGCTTCTCAAATCCCTTCGCGGATTTCTGACGCTTCTTCAGAACCTCCATCAGGGCCTTCGCCTCGACAAGCTGCTCGCTCCGCTCCCCGGAAACCAGCATCTCAAGGTTTTCAAGCCGATTGATATGTTCCGAACATTCCCGGATCCGCTCTTCGATCCAGGCCCCGAAGCCCGGATTGGAGCTGACATTGAAGCTGTCGAAACACTCCAGCACGTTACAGCCGAAATTGGACAGCCAGGAACGCTCCGCCGGAGACATGCCGCCCGTCTGGCTCAGTTCGTTCTGATAGAACTTCCACGACACCCCGACTTTCTCCAGCCGCTCCGGAAAGGTCGTCCAGGTCATGCCGCCTTCCAGGATTTCCGGGTTCCGCATGTAGACGTTTGACGCGGTATTCTGCTGGTCCCGCACGGTTCCAGTCCAGAAAACGAGCCGGTTGGGTGTCGTGCTGGACATGACGCCGCAGTAGTTCTGGTCACAGACCGTAAATGCATCGGCCAGAGCGTAATAGAACGGCAGATCCTCGCGGGTATAATATCCCATCGTCAACGGATACTGCCTGTATTCCTTCTTGTGAGGTCGCTTGACGTCAATCCACCGGTCATGATGCCCCCCGTTCCAGGCATCGACCTGACTGTCCCGGGAGTGCGGGATCGAGCCCATCCAGGTGACCTTTGTGTCGTGAATGTTCAGGTGCCACGGCGCATAGGTCTCCCCGCTCTTGCCGGACTGCACGAAAACGGAGCTGCCGTTCTTCTGACGGATTGCGCGCCTGTCGTTGAAGCCGCGAACGCCGGCCAGTGTTCCGAACATATGATCGAAAGAGCGGTTTTCCTGCATCAGGATAACGACATGCTCGGCATTCAGATATGTCGTACCCGGCTCGGGCGCGATGGCGTAAGCGCGACGGATGGCGGCCGGAAGCCCTTCCGTTGCGGCTGCGGCACTACCGAACAGGGCATATTTGAGGAAGGTTCTGCGAGTGGACATATCAACCGTTGCCTGGGACAGAAAGCCGCGTATTGCGACAGACTAGAGAAATAGCCCCGGATGAATAGTCGTCTCCCGTCCCTAATTCATCCCGCAATCCCGAAACTTCATAAAAACGTCACCTGGCCGGAAACGGCGAACGGGCGCAGGTCGCTTTGCCGACCACACGCCCGTTCATTTCGAGACACAAAAAATCGCGTTCTGAATACAATCAGAAGTTGATAGACGTTTTTACGTAATACATGCCGCCATTGAAACCATAAGGCGAATAGGAGGCATATTTCGTAAGCCCCTGCTGCGTATGGGAAATGGAAGAAGGAACGCGCGTCGGATACTTGTTGCCAACATTGTTGGCACCAACCCCGATCGTCCAGCGCGGCAGGATCTTATAGTCCACCTCAAGATTGGTCAGAAGTGCGGGATTCTGCATGAAGGGGACGCTGCCGGCGCCTGTCGGAGATGCCATATAGATGATCGAGCCATAACGCATCTCCTGCACGAACGCAGACCACTTGCCGTAGGTCCAGTTCACGCTGATCTGCTCGCGGTTCTTCGGAGCCGCATGCAGGACAATTTCCTTGGTGTACTCGTTGACGAAGCTGGCGTTCGAGGAGCGGATTTCCGTATCCGAGAAATTGATTCCCATCGCAAAGCGGAACTGCCCCAGACGCCGCGTATGCAGCGTGTAGTCAGCGCTGAAGTCGCCGCCGAATGTCTGGGTATTGTAAAGGTTGGCGTAATAGGAAAGCGAAGTCGCACTCTCAAGATTATTCTGCGCAAGCAGGTTCATGAGAACGGCATCGCTCGTATCGACGCTATAGGTTTTCGTGCTTCCCAGACGGGAATTGATGGCGATGTAATAAAGATTACCCGTCACATGAAAATCATTCACCGGCGTCGCATCCACACCGATGCTGTAGCTTCGGGAATATTCACCCTTCATGCTACCTGCACCAAGATATTTGGCGATGGCGCTGTTAGCCGGGACCTGATCCACCGTATAGCCGGGATAAGGCGCAGAATAGAAATAGGACATCTCGCCCAACGTCGGCGGACGATAGCCCGTATTGATATTGGCGCGGATAGCCCAGCGCTTGTTGAAATTGTACCGTGTCCCGACCGATCCGGTCTCAACGGTCGCAAGGTTGTTGTAGCTCGCGACACGCCCGCCCAGCGTCCACTCCCACTTCTTGGTAACGTAGAAGTCCAGGTTCGCGAAGCCTTCGTAGACATCGCGGTTCTGATTGGTAACAGCCATCGGGACGTTACCCGGATGATCCGTCGCCCCAAGCCCTTCCCAGGACGCCGTCTCACCCTCGGTCATCTGGAACGTATCGTGGCGGTATTCGGCGCCAAACTTCAGATCAACCGGTCGAGGCAGAAAGCCCGTCTGGAACGAACGCGACCCGCGAATGCCGCTCGTCAGTTCCGTCGCAATGGAAGACCCGTCATAGAACGAGGTCTGCGTGCTGTCGGTGAGGGAGACGTTTTCGGAATCCTTGGTACCGTATTTCTGGGCGTCACGGCCAAACGTGACATACGCATCCCAGGCGAACCCGAATTTATGGGTCCGGATACCATTATCCGTCTCGAAATCATACTGGTCCATTGTGATATACGGCTGATCGCCGTTCGGGTACAGGTCAGTATTGATCCAGGTATCCGTATCGGCAGCGCTGCGATACGTCTCCGCCACATTGGCCCGGCGATGTGAGAATGTCGACGTGCTATAGACACTGAAGCCATTCCCCAGCGGCATAGACATGTTCTCGCTGATCGTCTCAAGCGTGGATTTCGGCAGACCAAGCCCGCGCTGAACGTCACGATTGGCCGTTTCATTCCGTGAATCGCTGTAAAGCGTTCCATAGAAATTGCCTCCACGCGTCGTGGGAAGCTGATGCGTCACCTGAGCTGCCAGATCGAGATAGCCGCCGTTATTGCCCAGAGCCATGCCATAATTGGCCGATCCATCAAGACCCTGGCCGTCACCTGCGTAATAGCCATTGTTCTTGAAGTTGATGCTGCCACCATGCGTATCGCGCTTGAGCACGATATTGACCGCACCAGCAATGGCATCCTGCCCGTAAAGCGCAGACGCGCCCTCCGTAATAACCTCGATATGATCAATTGCAGACACCGGGATCAGCGAAATGTCGCTTGGCTCACTGCCCCAGTTCGTACCGGCATTCGAATTGAAATTCGCACCAATATGGCGTCGATGCCCGTTGATAAGGATCAGCGTATCGTCAGGAGACTGCCCGCGAAGCTGCATCGTCTGGACGAACGCACTCGCTCCACCGCCTGGCAATGCCGAGGTGGTGATGGCTGGATTGGCCTGGGCCAACGCTGACAGGACGTTCGTCTGACCCGTCTTGAGCAGTTCAGCCCCCGTCACCACCGTCACCTGCGTCGTGCTGTGCCGCGCCGTCACCGGAGAGAATACGGAGTTCGTCTGCCGCCCACCGACCTGAATACTTTCAGTCGAAGAGGCCAGAAGTGACGTCGGAGCATGATGAACCGGCGCAGCACTCCGCACAGGCGCGGCACTTGCACCTTTTCGTGCAATAACCCTGTGATGTTTTACAGGCACGGATGGCGCAGTCGACGCTGCGAGAACGATATCCGGTATGAACGCGCCCAGTGCAGCACTTGCGACCAGACAGAGTTTCCAATTTGACCCAATCAACATTGCATCCCTCTCAAGTCGCCGGAATCCCGATGCGAAAGCATGAGTTTATGGTACGGATACGTTATGTTTTGGCGTCATATGGATTATTTATATTCCAATTTCGCAACGAGGACGCAGGAAAATTTCACCAGCTGCCGCAGCTTAAAAAATTAAGCATATTCCGATGGATTCATTGACGATTTCCCCCAATCGGCAGACTATCGGAATCATAGTTCGTCACATCAGGAGATTGACCAGTTGGATATCAGGCGTTTGCAGGCCTTCGTGAAGATCATCGACCTCGGCAGCATTTCACGCGCTGCCGACCTGCTGAACATCGCCCAGCCGGCACTCAGCCAGCAACTGGCCGCCCTCGAAAGCGCTTTCCGTCAGAAACTGGTCATCCGCAGCAAAAGCGGCGTCACCCCGACAATCGCTGGGTCAGTCCTTTACCGACATGTCCAGATCCTGAGCAAGCAGTTCGACCGTGCCATGGTCGAGATCACCCAAGGGGCTGGTCCCCTCGTCGGCAAGGTCTCTGTAGGCCTTTCTCCATACAGCGCGGGATCCACGCTCTCGGTTGAGCTTCTGCGCCGCATCCGGGAAGACCTTCCCGGCATCGTGCTGCATCTGACCGAAAGTTTCGACGACATATACAGTGAACTCGTCATGACGGGCCGCCTGGATATGGCCGTGATCCATGGCTCAGGCCCCATGAAAGGGGTCAGCTTTACGCCGCTGATGAAAGAGGAATTCTTTCTGCTTGCCCCGCATGCCCTCAATATTCCCTATGAGGACGAAAATACGGTCCAGCTCGCCGACATTACGGACATCCCGCTTCTGGTGCCCCCGAAGCATAACTTCGTCCGCAAGGCTATCGACATGGCCTTCCTTCGCAAGGGGCTGGAGCCAACCATCGTCGCGGAGATCGAAGCCCTGACAACCCTTCAGGGCGCAATCCAGGAAGGAATCGGCAGCACCATCCTTCCCTGGTCGGTTGCCAGCCGAATTGCCGTCGAAGGCAAATCCCGCATCTACGCCCTGCGCAATCCCGTCATCAGCGAAAACGTTTCCCTCTGCATCCCCGAACTTGTTCCCGAAACCGAGGCTTCGGTCGCGGTCCGCGAACGCCTCATTGATCTTGCCCGGGCCATGGCATCATCGCGCAACTGGCCCGGGACCCACGCCTCTACATAACAGCAGCAGTCACGCGCCCGACATTGGGCTGTGTCAGGAATTCCGGCCGCAGAAGCCCTGCAAGCTCGTTCTCGGACAACAGCTTCTCTTCAAGCACGAGCTCCGAGACCGTCCGGTTTTCTGCCAGCGCACGGCGGGCAATCTGCGAACAGGCATCATATCCAAGCACCGGCACCAGCGCAGTGACAATACCGATATTCCGCTCGAACAGATAGCGGCACCGCTCGGGATCCGCGGCAATACCAGATACGCATTTCGTAGTCAGAAGCGTCACTGCCGCCGTCAGCGTCTTCAGCGACGAGAAGAGACAGTACCCGATCATGGGCTCGAACGGATTGAGCTGGAACTGCCCACCATCGGCACACATACTCACCGTGACATCGTATCCTGCCACGAGATACGCCACCTGGTTGACGGCCTCTGGAATGACCGGGTTCACCTTACCCGGCATGATCGATGACCCTGCCTGCACGGCTGGCAGCGTGATCTCGCCGATGCCGGCCCGCGGCCCGCTGGACAGCAGCCGCAGATCGCTTGAAATCTTGGACAGCTTAAGCGCCAGGCGCTTCAGTACAGCCGAGAACTGGACGAAAACCCCGACATCCGAGGTCGCTTCAATCCTGTCAGACGCCTCCACTACCGCCAGACCGGTCAGCCTGCCAAGCTCCTGCACAACAGTCTCCGCATAACGCGGATCGGTGTTCAGACCCGTCCCGATCGCTGTCCCGCCCAGGTTGACTGTCAGGAAAGACTCGGACTGATCCCGGATATGGCGGATCTCCGTCTCCACCGCATGCTGAAACGCCCTGAATTCCTGCCCGAGCGTCATGGGAACGGCGTCCCGCAACTGGGTGCGTCCAACTTTCAGAATAGATGCGAATTCATCAGCCTTTGTCTTGAATGCGCACGCCAGATCTTCCAGAGCCGCCAGCAACGGCGCTGTGGCTGCAAGCACGCCAAGTCTCAGCGCCGTGGGGTAAACATCATTGGTAGACTGCGCCATATTCACATGGTCGTTCGGATGCACAACCCGGTAATCGCCAGGCTTCTTCCCCGCCAGTCCCAGCGCGACATTGGCGATCACTTCGTTGACATTCATATTGGTGGACGTTCCCGCCCCACCCTGCATGGCATCTACGATGAAATCATTGCGGTAATCATCGCTCTTCAACAGCGCCAGACAGGCCTCCTCGATCAGTGCGGCACGCTTATGGTCCAGATAGCCGAGCGCCCTGTTCGTCCGTGCCGCAGCCTGCTTGACCGTCACGAATGCACGGATGAAATCAGGAAACGCCCCTACGGGCTCTCCACTGATCGGAAAGTTCTGCGCCGCCCGACTGGTATGAACGCCCCAGAGCGCCTCGACCGGAATCCGGGCCTCTCCCAGCAGATCTTTCTCGACCCGGAAACCGGCTGGCGGCGGCATATCCGTCTGCTGCGGCATCATGTTTGCCGGGACTTCTGACTGGGGTGCAGATGTCGTCATTTCGGATATCCAGAACTGTGATTGAAGCAGAGCACGATCCTTCGCCAAAAGGATCTTCAGAGGCCTTGCACCCCCTGACCAGCCTGAAGCCTATTATTGCGACTTCGATTCATCCCCATATGATTGTGATATAGGGTCAGACAATTTTCGGCAGTATCTTGGCGTCATCGAAACGACTTACGATGTTTCCATTCGCGCACGCGTTACCACCCCTTGCGGCAATGGAGACCTATCAATGCCCGGTTTTGCTGATCGACTGAACGGAATTGGAGTCTCGGCCTCCGCTGCCATGACGGACAAGGCCCGCGAGCTCAAGGCGGAAGGCCTGAAGATCGTCAGCCTATCTTCCGGCGAGCCTGATTTCCCGACCCCGGACCATGTCGTGGACGCTGCCATTGCCGCTGCCCGCGGTGGCGATACCAAATACCCCCCGCAGGACGGCAAACCCGCGCTCAAAAAGGCCGTGCAGGCCAAGTTCCTGCGCGAGAACCATCTCGATTACGCCCTCGACGAAATCCTCGTCGCCAATGGTGCAAAGCAGATCATCTTCGATGCCATGATGGCGACCTGCAATACCGGTGACGAAGTCGTCCTCGCCTCCCCCTACTGGATCAGCTATTCCGACATTGCCCGCCTGTGCGGCGCAAAACCGGTGCAAGTCGCTTGTCCGGCCGAGGACAATTTCCGCCTGTCCGCCAAGGCGCTGGACGCGGCCATCACGCCGAAGACCAAATGGCTTCTGCTGAACTTCCCCAACAATCCGACCGGTGCCTGCTGCCCGCGTGAGGACATGGAAGAGATCGCCGCAGTCCTCCTGAAGCATCCGCATGTCTGGATCATGACGGACGACATCTACGAGCACCTGATCTATGACGATTTCGAGTTCTGCACCATCGCGGAAGTCGAGCCGCGCCTGAAGGACCGTGTGCTGACGGTCAACGGCGTCTCCAAGGCCTATGCCATGACCGGCTGGCGCGTTGGCTATTGTGGTGGTCCGCGTGACCTGATTGCCGCCATGAACAACATGCAGGGTCAGTCCACCAGCGGCATCAACACCATCGCCCAGGCTGCGGCCATCGCTGCCCTTGAAGGCCCTCAGGATTTCCTGAAGGAGCGTGCCGCAGAGTACCAGTCCCGTCGCGATCTCGTGGTCGGCCTGTTGAATGACATTCCCGGTGTGACCTGCCACACGCCTCAGGGCGCGTTCTACGTCTATCCCGAGATCGGTGCCTGCCTCGGCAAAACCACACCCAAGGGCCGTCATCTCGCAACAGACGCCGATTTCGTCATGGCCCTGCTGGAAGAAAAGCAGGTTGCATCTGTCCAGGGCGGCGCTTACGGCATGAGCCCTTTCTTCCGCATTTCCTACGCCACCGATCGGGAAACACTGAAGGAAGGCTGCCACCGTATCGCAGACTTCGTTACCTCCCTGACCTGAACGAAAAACGAGGAAGCCATATGGCTTCCTCGTTCCCCTAGATCCGACAGGTTGGGCTACTCTCAGACAGTCGGTTCAATCCGTACAATGATGGCCCCATAGCCGGTCAGCACACCATCCTGCCCGACAACGTCCACGACCGTTCCCTCTACAGGAACCGTAACCGGAATCTGTAGAGTTCCGATCCGCATCTGGGCCACGACATCGCCCCGGCGCACCAGCGTTCCAATTTCCGCCAGATCCGTCAGCGCCAGCACTCCGAAATAAGGTGCATTGACCGCAATATCAGTCTGCATCGTCTCAACAGGTGCACGCGGAGCGCCAGAAATCGGCACATGTGGCGCGGAAGCAGGAGCCTTCACGCGCAGAAAGCACCGCGAGCCCTTGCCATCCGAAAGCTCGATCGTCTCCAGCCCCGCCTGAACCAGCAGATCTGCAATCCGTGCGAGATCGTCTGAAGACGGGATACCTTCAAACACCGGAACCTGATTTTCCGCAGGGCTCATGATGATGACCTCTTTGCCAGCCAGCGTTCAAGATAGTGGATATCGACGCCCCCCGCCTGAAACTGCGGATCGGCCAGCAGATCCTGATGCAGCGCGATATTGGTCGAAATGCCTTCGACCCGCATCTCGGCCAACGCTACCCGCATCCGGGCAATTGCCTGTTCACGCGTTGCCCCATAGCTGATGATCTTGCCGATCAGCGAGTCATAATAAGGCTGAACCGTGTAATTGCTGACCACATGCGTATCGACGCGAATACCCGGACCACCCGGCAGATCCCACCGCGTCACCGTTCCCGGAGATGGCATGAATGTCGCGGCGTCTTCCGCATTCAGACGGCACTCGATCGCATGACCCTGCATCCGGATATCCTCCTGGCACATATCAAGCGTCTTGCCCTGCGCAATCCGCAATTGCTGGGCCACGATATCAATGCCGGTCGTCTCTTCCGTGATGGGATGTTCGACCTGGACACGCGTATTCATCTCGATGAACGCAAAGATCCCGTCTTCATACAGGAATTCAAACGTACCCGCTCCGCGGTAACCGATCTGGCGGCAGGCCTGAACACAGCGCTCCCCGATCTCGGCGATCGTCTCGGGCGGAATCCCGGGCGCTGGCGCTTCTTCCAGAACCTTCTGATGACGCCGCTGCAGGGAACAGTCCCGCGCGCCAAGCCACAACGCCGTCCCATGCGTGTCACACAGAACCTGGATTTCCACATGGCGCGGCTTCTGCATGTATTTTTCAAGATAGAGCGTCGGATTGCCAAAAGCCTGCTGAGCCTCCTTGGCTGTCAGGGCCACGGCATCGTCCAGTTCATCCACACTATGAACCACCCGCATGCCACGACCGCCGCCGCCGCCCGAAGCCTTGACGATCACTGGAAAGCCAACCTCAAGCGCAATGGCTCTGACCTCTTCTGCAGAAGACGGCAACGGCCCGTCGGACCCCGGCACACAGGGCACACCAGCATCGCGCATGGCCCGCTTTGCCGTGATCTTGTCACCCATCATGCGAATGGAATCACCTGTCGGCCCGACAAAGGTCAGTCCAGCCGCTTCCACCGCATCCGCAAAATCCGCATTTTCAGAAAGGAATCCATATCCCGGATGGATGGCTCCCGCGTCTGTCACTTTCGCAGCCAGAAGCAGACCTTCCATATCCAGATAGCTTTTCGAGGCGGCGGCCGGGCCGATGCACAAAGCTACATCCGCCTCACGGACGTGCCGACTATCTGCATCCGCTTCCGAATACACTGCCACCGTCTCCAGCCCGAGCTGACGGCAGGCACGCTGGATCCGTAGGGCAATTTCCCCACGATTGGCAATCAGAACTCTTTTGAAACGCTGCATGTCACTCATACCAGACGGAACAGAGGTGTTCCCATGTCGACTTCGGCGCCGGCAGCCACGAGAACCTCCTCAATCGTCCCCGCAACGGTCGCGCGAACAGGATTGAAAACCTTCATGGCCTCAAGAAGCCCCACCTGCTGTCCTGCCTCGACCTTCTGGCCAACAGTGACATAAGGTGGCGCATCCGGTGACGGAGAAAGGTGAAAAACCCCGTAGGACGGCGCAGTGATCGTCTCCGCGGCTTTGGGGACAGAGACCACTGCCGGTGCAGCCTTTGCCGCAACCGGTGCCTTCTCTGTCGAGGCCACATGCGCGGTGGCGGCCACAGGAGCATCCTGCGTTCCACACGCCTTCGCAAGACGGATCTTCCGACCGTTTTCCTCAATCTCAAGCTCCACAATCGGAGCCTGAGCCATGAGATCGATCAGACGACTGATCTGTGAGATATCCACTGCCATCAGGCCGGAGTAGACGTTTTCTTCGCAAAATTCAGACCACCCACGACCTGCATCGTCGGTAGCACTTCCATGAAGCTGACATTCATGCGCTGGGGAGCCAGAACCGCAAACGCCACGGAGTTCGCGATATCTTCCGGCAGCAGCGAATCATACTCATCGAAAAAGCGCTTCTTCGCCTCGGCCATGTCTCCGATCAGACGACCGAAAACTTCCGTCTCCACACGCGCCGGCGAAACTTCCGTCACCCGGATCTGACGGCCGAACAGATCACAGCGCAACTGCTGCGACAGCGAATGCACACCGGCTTTTGTCGTATGATAGACCGTATTGCCGCCCGCAAAGGCATAGTGACCGGCAATCGAGCTAATATTCACGATATGCCCGCGGTCCCGCGCGATCATCCCTGGGACCACCAGCCGCGTCAATTGCAGGACAGCGCGCAGATTCACATCCACCAGCGCATCAATGTCCTCAGGGGTCGTGTTGGTGATATTACCCGTCCGCGACTGTCCCGCATTGTTCACCAGAACATCGACTTCCAGCCCGGCAAGGAGTGCCTCAAGCCCGGCCTGGTCCGACACGCTGACGGCATGGGGAATGCACCCCGTTTCGCTCGCCAGCGCCTCAAGGCGCTTCGCATCGCGGGCCAGAGCATGAACTTCAATGCCGCTTTCGCTCAGCCGCCGGACAATGGCAGCGCCAATGCCCGAAGAAGCGCCAGTAACGAGAGCGGTGCGGTAAGGAGTATTGCTCATGCGAATGAGACCCATTGCTGGAGGACAGGAAGAGACCGCCATCAGCGCCGCATGAAATACGGAACATCCGGCAGGAATATTATTCCGACGCTAATGGAGTTATTTCACAAACACCAAGAGCCGTTCGTTCTTGCCCCATAACATAATCCGATGGAACCCTTACCTTACCCTCTGGAACCATAAGATTATCCAATGACATCACACGGCGAATTGCTCTGGCCATCATTCCCGTGCCAGTCATATCGTTTCGTTACCGCCTCAAAAGCGGACTTGAGAAAATGAGACGGAACCGTCACAGCCCGGGAACTGCATGTTTTGACCGCAGACACGCTCCTCACACCGGACCGGCGTCACGCCGCCAGCGCCCCGGTCATCAGCATGATGGGCACACGCGCCATGCTGTTCGAAGCACCCGGCGAATTCACCATGCGGCAGCAGCAGCGGATCTGGGCTCTCATCGCCCATACCGAAAACCGCCCGGACATCCAGGAACTCGTCCCCGGCGTCACGAACCTGCTCCTGATCTTCACCCATGCCCCCGAGCATCCGGAACAGACCGCAGACTGGCTCCGGAACGCCTGGGAAATGCTCCCACCCCGCCAGATCGAAGGACGGCTCTTTGAAGTGGGCGTGCAGTATGGTGGCGCGTTGGGTGACGATCTTGCTGCGGTTTCTGCCCATACGGGCCTGCCTCCTGAAGAGGTCATCCGACTTCATCACGAAGGCGAATATACCGTCTGTGCCGTCGGGAGCGCGCCGGGTTTCGGCTATCTGCACGGTCTCGATCCCCGCATCGCCACGCCACGAAAATCCGTGCCATCACTCAACATGCCGGCAGGAACCGTGACGATCGGCGGCATGCAGGCAGGAATTTCTGCGCTGACTGGCCCGAATGGCTGGAACTCGATCGGCTATACCGAAATCTGCCTTTTCGATCCGTATCGCGCTTCTCCTTCCCTTTTTGCCATTGGCGATCGTATCCGTTTTTACCCGGAAAGCATCGAACTGTGATTACGATCCTCGAGACCGCACCCCTCAATACCGTGCAGGATCTGGGACGGCCAGGATATCGTAATCTCGGCGTCGGCAGCTCAGGCGTCATGGATCCCCTGGCCCTGGAAATCGGGAACATTCTTCTGGACAATGAGCCAGGGGCCGCCTGCATCGAACTCCAGACCTACCCGTTCGTCATCCGCTTCGAAACGCCGACCAGTTTCGCTGTTACCGGCATCGATGCGCCGCTGACACTGGACGGCAAGCCTGTTCTTGCATGGTCTGTCGAGACTGCTGCTTCCGGACAGGTCCTTCAGGTTGGCATCCCGAAAACGGGTGCCCGCGGCTATGTCTGTGTGAGCGGCGGTATTGACGTGCCCGTTGTTCTCGGCTCACGCAGCACGCAGCTCCGGGGCAGCTTCGGAGGCGTTGAAGGGCGGTTTCTGGAAGCTGGCGACGAGCTTGTAACGCAGCCTGCAACCGAGCATCTATCCGGCTATGGTGCTGTCCCCCCTGTTCGCATCCTTGATACAGGGCCGTGCGAAGAAAAAACCGTCTCCCTGCGTGCCGTTCCCGGAACGGATTATACACGCTTTACAGAAGACTCCCGCGAGCGTTTCTGGGGCCATCCGTGGCGGATCACGCCGCAAAGCAACCGTGTCGGATACCGCCTCAGCGGCGCGCCCCTGACGTTGCTCGAAAAGGTCGAATTGCGATCATACGGCATTATTCCGGGGATCGTGCAGGTACCGCCAGCCGGCGAACCTATCGTGCAACTCGCAGACGCCAACACCGCAGGCGGCTATCCACGTATCGCAACCGTCATCGAAGCTGATCTGTGGCGTCTGGCGCAGGCCCGGATCGGGACAGCCATCCGCTTCGTGGAATGCAGCCACAAGGCAGGCATCGAAGCCGATCAGCCGATCAATCGCTACCTTGAAGACCTGCGTCTGATGGTGGCGCATTATCGCGCGTCCAGTCAGTCCCGAAACGGCGCAAAACCCGGAGGCAAAGCATGAAAATCGACCTCAATTCCGATATGGGCGAAGGCTTTGGCCGCTGGCGGATCGCCGATGACGACGGGCTGATGGATGTCATCTCGTCCGCCAACATCGCCTGCGGCTTCCATGCCGGTGATTACGCGATCATGAACCGGACCGTCCAGCTCGCCAAGGAAAAGGGCGTCGGTATTGGTGCACACCCGGGATTGCCCGATCTCATGGGCTTTGGTCGCCGGTCCATGTCCATTTCGGACGCCGATATGGAAGCCATGATGGTCTATCAGATCGGGGCGCTTCAGGCTGTTGCCGCACTGCATGGGCACCGCGTAACCCATGTCAGCTACCATGCTGCCTTCGGGAATATGGCCAATGCTGATGAAGGGCTCGCATTGCGGCTCGCCCGTGCCATTGCGGCTCTGGACAGGGAACTGACGGTCTTCTGCATGCCCGGACAGCTTACGGAGCGTGCAGCGGACAAGGCCGGCATCCGTGCCCAGACCCTTTTCCTTGCAGATCGTGCCTATACAAGCCTCGGGACCCTCGTGCCACGCGGTCAGCCCGGTGCCGTCATTCATGATCTTGATGCCGTCAGGGCACGTGTCAGGCAGTTTCTTGAAGATGGTTCTGTCACAACCTCCGTCGGTTCACGGCTTGAAGTGAAGGCACAGTCCATTCTGGTACACAGTGACACGCCGGGATCGCTCGAACTGGCAAAGGCCATCCGCTCGGAAATTGAAGCGACGGGCGCAACCCTCACACCAGCTTTCCAGCTTCCAGACTGACATCCATAAGAAATCCTTATTGCGACGCCGGAAGTTCCTATAGCTGGATTTCACGAACATGCATTACGTTTTCAGAACGTCGCAGGAAATCGTTCCTGCAACACTTCTGGGTCCGTTATCAGAGCACTACTGTATCAGTATCGTGCATCGGGGTATGAGTTTTCATGAAGCATGATCTGAAACGCGGAGCATTGCTTCTGGCCTCAGCTACATTTTTCGTTGCAGCTTTGAACGCACTCCAGAAGCTGACAGGTTCACGACTTCCGGCGCTTGAAATCATATTCTTTCGCAATCTGTTCTCGCTTCCCTTTGTTCTTCTGATTGCTTCCAGAACAGGGATTATTCTCAAAACGCATCACTTCGGTGGCCATCTGATCCGCTCTGTCGTCGGGCTGATCAGCATGATTATGGTGGTCATCACGGTGACACGCCTGCCGCTGGCAGAGCAGCAGGTCCTGTCCTACACGCAGCCCCTGTTTCTGGTGCTGCTCTCGATCCCGCTGCTCCATGAACGTCCGTCTCTCCAGCGATGGGTTGCAGTCCTGATAGGATTTGCTGGGGTTGTGGTGGTCGCCCTTGGCAAAGGGCTGCTCAACACGGACGCGACATCAGTTTCCACGATCATCTATCTGCTTGCGCTGGCACAGGGCGCAGTCGGCGCACTGACGACCATGCAGATCCGACAACTCTCTGCCACAGAGGCCAGTACAACAATTTCGCTCTGGCAGGCCATTCTCATGAGCCTCATGACGGCAGCTCCTCTCCCATTCATTTGGGTCACACCAGGCTTTCAGGATGCACTGTGCCTGGTCGTCGTCGGAGCATTTGCTGGTATTGCCCAGGTCCTCCAGACCGAAGCATTTGCGTCCACGCAGGTCTCGGCAATCGGGCCTTTCGCCTATACCGGCCTTCTCTGGGCAGCACTGATCGGCTGGTTGGGGTTCGGAGAAATTCCCAGTTCCGCAATGGCTGTGGGCGCAGTTCTGATTATCGGCTCAGGCATCTGGATGCTTCGCCATGACCGGGCCTCAAAAGCCCGGGCGACCGTCACCGCAACAGTTGAAGCGGCGGAAGGCTCCTGATTTCTTCTTCTCATCCACCTTATCCATACCAATCCACGATTTCGGACCTTCCCTTCCGAAACGACAGAAATTCCCGGAGACCGACAGCGTGACAACAGATCAAGCCACAACGTCCCAATCCCGGAATCGGAACGTTCCGTCTCGCTATATATTCTTTTTTCTTGTCTTCCTGATGTATGTCATCAGCTACGGCGACCGTGCAGCTCTTTCCATCGCCCTTCCGACGCTTGGCAGGGAATTCACGCTCTCTCCCGTGCAGATGGGATGGGTGTCATCCAGCTTCCTGTGGTCGTATTTCCTGCTGAATCTCCCCTCGACCATGCTTCTCGATCGCAAGGGAGCGCGCCTGATCGGCAGTCTGGCCGTCTCGCTCTGGTCTTTTGCAATGCTCCTGGGCGGAATGGTTCACAATATCACCCAGTTCCTGATGACGCGCGTTCTCCTCGGCGTAGGCGAAGCACCGACTTTTGGTGTGGGTGCAACCGTCGTCCGCAACTGGGCGCTTCCCAAGGAGCGCGGCTCTGTCATGACGGTCCTGCTGACCGGCATGCAGCTCGGACTGGCTGGTGGCACGATCGCAGGCGCCTATCTGATTGCCCTGTTTGGCTGGCGGTTCGAATTCATGGCCCTCGGGATCATCGGACTGATCTGGGCCACCATCTGGTGGATGGTCTATCGTGCCCCTGCTGAAAAAGCTTCTGCCCCTGCCCGTGCGCCCTTTTCAGTCGCATCGATACAGAACCTTTTCCGCTCCCCGTCCTTTCTTGGCATCCTCGTGGTCCAGTGTACCCAGAATTACCTGAATTTCCTGGTGATGTCCTGGATGCCCCTTTACCTCATTCATGAACTTCATATCGATATTACCGGTACCGGCACGCGAACAGCGCTCTGCTATCTTTCCGCAGCCCTCGGAGCCATCATTATTGGACGCATTCTAGAACACATCACATTCCGCAACGGCATTCACCCGCCTCGCCGCAGGTTTATTGTCGCCATCTGTCTAACGGGAGCCGCGACGATCGGTTTTCTGCCCCATTTCCATACAATGACGCCGATCCTCTTCATCCTTGGCGGCTCTCTTGCCTGCCTGATTGCTGCAAACGGAGCCAATACGGCCCTGCTGACAGACCTGATCGAGGACGGAGACAAGATCGGCACGGTTACTGGCGTCACACTGACCTGTAGCAATTCCCTGGGGCTTTTTGCCCCCATCGTGACGGGCTACATCGTTTCTTACACCGGACGTTTTGATATGGCGTGGTATATGTGCTCAGCCGGACTGATTGGCGCAGGAGCACTCTCGCTCCTGCTGGTTCGTGCTCCGATCTCGATGCGCAGCAGCCCTTAGTTGCCCAGTGAGCGATCGACGGAACGACCGGCGCGTTCGACCGGGCCTTTCGGCGGATCGACGGTGTCACGGACCTTTTCCCCGAATGTCCGGTGATGCTCACATGCCGTCAGGGTCACGCAGGAGACCGAAAGAGCCAACAGAAGCAGGATTGATTTACGCATACGGACTGTCCTTGGAAGAATGTCAGGCTCCATAGAACGGCACTCCCCGCATTCAGTTCCTTCTTATGATTTCAGGTCCGGGAATGGCGGTTGAACCGTTTAAGTTTCGCCAGCGTCGGGCCTGATACGAGTTCTATGATCTCGGACGTGATTTCTTCCTGACGGACGGTTCTCTGAAGCTGCTCCAGAGATCTGAGCTGGCGCGTGATTTCATGATGCGCGGCTGTCATCCGCTCGCTCCGAGCCTGATTTTCTGCTCCGAAGGATTTGAGTGCCGCAAGACAGAGCTGGGAGAAAATATAGTCCGCCACCAGATCGGTCATGAGCTTTTGCGGCGCAACATTCAGCAGGGGGGCCGGCCCTGGCGTCACTGTTTTACGCAGCAGAGCCGGGTCCAGCGGGAAAAGCGACTGTCGGGTCACGCTCGCCTTCTCCTGCTCCGAAGACTGGCAGACAATGACGCTGACATGCGTCAGCGCCCCGGCGACAACCTGCCGTCCGATTTCCTTCGTGATACTGTCAGCCAGTGCAGGAACCGCCCCCGGGTTCTGAACCGCAGGCGCTGTCCATTCCGCTTTGATCCCCCTGGAGCGGGCAATAGCATTGCCGCGGGTGCCGATCAGGAAGAGATGCTCCTTCTCATCCTCCTGCAGGGCATCGAGAACATGCTCACTGAACAGCCCCGCGAACCCCTGCTCGGCGCAGAAGGCAATCACGCCTGTCTTTCCCGGCTCCTGTGACGACTGCCCGTTCCGATCCACAGGAAGCAGCGGAGCGATACGGACCAGAGCATCCTGAATGGTCCCCGCATACGTCTCGACCGCAAGGGCAGCCCGATGGGCCTGCTGCACCCGCACGGCTGCGAGGCTGCGCATTGAGTCCACAATGCCGCCCAGTTCCTTGACGTTACCAATCCGGGCCGTGACTTCCTGCAGCCGCTCCGTCATGAGGTGGCTGATGCCCGGGGCTCGACATACTGCCGCAGACACGCCACGAAACACTCTTTCTGCTCCGTGGAAAGAACGCCACCACTTTCTATCGCCGTCGATATCTCAGATGCGTTGCTCCGCAGGTAATCGCCCAGACCGCTCTGGATGGTCCGGATATTTTTTGCCGGTACGCCATCCAGAAGACCATTCTGCGAAGCCGTGACGAGCGCCACTTCCTGTAGAAGATCCAGTGGCACATGCGGCCCCTGACGTAGGATCGCACGGATACACGCGCCCCGCGCCAGTTGCTGCCGGACATGCGTATCCGGCAGCCCCCCGAAACGCGTGAACGCTTCGAGTTCAATGAACTGCGCATAATCCAGACGCAGCGTCCCGACCGACGACCGCAGGATGGGCGACTGCGCGGCCCCGCCCACACGGCTGACGCTTACACCCACATCAACGGCCGGTTTCTGCCCCTGATCGAACAACGTACGGTTCAGGACGATCTGACCATCGGTTATGGAAATGAGATTGGTCGGAATATAGGCGCTGAGGTTCCCCGCTTCTGTCTCCGCAACCGGCAGCGCCGTCAGAGAGCCGCCCCCTTTCGCCGCCGAGAGCTTCGCTGCACGTTCCAGCAGACGCGCGTGAACGTAAAAGATATCCCCCGGATAGGCCTCCCGACCGGGGGGCCTGCCAGTAAGCAGGGAAACCTCGCGATGGGTTGCGGCATGTTTGGACAGATCGTCGATGACGAGGAGAGCATGCTGCCCCCGGTCCCGGAAATATTCCGCCATGCTCATGGCCGCGAAAGGCGCGATCCAGCACAGACCAGGCGCTTCTGCAGGACGCGCCACCACGATGATGCACCGATCCGGATTGCCCCGCGTCCGGATCGTCTCAATCACACGCTGGACGCTGGAGGTCTTCTGCCCGATGGCGACATAGACGCAGATCATGTCGTTGGATTTCTGGGCCAGAATGGCATCGACCGCGATGGTGGTCTTGCCGGTCGCCCTGTCGCCGACGATGAGTTCCCGTTGTCCCCGCCCAATGGGGAAAAGCGTATCGATCGCCAGCGTCCCCGTCTGAACGGGCTCCGTCACAAGTTCACGGTCGATAATGGCCGGAGCGGGCCGCTCGACCGGAAACCAGCTCTCCGCCTCAACTGGCCCTTTGCCATCAAGCGGTCGTCCCAGCGGATCCACCACCCGTCCCAGAAGCCCCGGCCCGACCGGAACACTCACGACACCCGACGTTCCCTGAACAGCATCGCCGGCTTCGATCGTGCCTTCATTATTGAGCAGGATACAGCCGATGCTGTCTTCTTCCAGACCGTGAACAAAACCGTAGCGGCCGTTTCCGAAAGACAGCAGTTCGTCCAGCTTCGCATCCGGAAGACCGGAAATCAGAGCGATCCCGTCGCCAATATCTTCGACCCGCCCCGTCCGGTCCGTCTGGGGCCCAACCGAAATATCCGTCAGGCTGGACCGGGCCGAGGCCAGCCAGTTGGCGGCCTGGTCAGTGTCCGGCATGAGACAGGCCCTCCCTGATACGAACCAGATCAGCCTGCCAGTTGGACGCCACGGTCAGATAAGGCGTTTTCACGGCAAACCCTTCCACGAGAGCAGGATCGACGGTCCAGGTAATGGCGGGATGCTCACCCACCGCAGTCATGAGAGCGCTCTCATAGGCCTGACGCTCATCAGGGCTGGGTGCTGTTGCCGTGGCAAAAGTGAAGCCGTCGCGCAGACTGAGCCGCTCCCGGTCGGGAAGTGTCGCAATCGCCTTGAGAAGTCTGTCGAAGAGCGTTTCTCGTGCCGGACGGCAGCAGCCTGTCTGCGCCAGAAGCTGGCCTGCAATATCGCAGGACAAGGCCGCCGCGTCTGACCGCCAGCGAGCCTGATTTTCCGCCTCTTCCTGGGCGATGCCCTGCTTTGCGCCGGCCTCCAGAGCCGCCGCATCCTGCTGGGCCTTTGCCAGAATGGCCTGTCTTTCGCTCTGCGCTTCCTGCTGGGCCTGCTGCACGATACGGGCCCTTTCCTGCTCGAAGCCGCTACGTGCCTCTTTGACGGCGGCACGGTCCGCTTCGAGCTGCTTCTGCCCGTCCGTGACCTGCGCAAGCTGGGCTGCGATCTCCTGCTGACGGCGGGAGATGACAGCGCAGATCGGGCGCCAGAAAAACCTGGAAAGCAGCCAGATCAGAACGCTGACGTTGATGACCTGCAGCCCGATTGTCCACCAGTCGACTGTCACCGGACTACTTCAGCAAAGGGTTGGCGAAGAGCAGAAGCAGGGCAATGACCAGGCAGTAAATGGCCATGGTCTCGATCATGGCGAGCCCCACAAACAGCGTCCGGGAAATGGTGCCTGCGGATTCAGGCTGGCGCGCAATGGCATCCATGGCGGCGGCGACAGCCCGTCCTTCCGCGAGGGCTGGCCCTATGGAGCCGAATGACACCGCCATCGCGGCGGAGACGATACTTGCCAGAGCGAGCCAGTTCATGAGCGGGATCCTGTATTTTTAATGGATTGGGGCGCAGCAGGTCTGGTCAACGCGCCCGCGATAAAGACCATGGCGAGAATGGCGAAAATATACGCCTGCACGGCTCCCGTCAGGAGATCGAGCGCCATGAGAGGAATGGGAACGAGCAGTCCGGCAAGGGAGAGGACGATCCCGATGATGAAAACACCGGCCATGACATTCCCGAACAGCCGGACCATCAGCGAAAAGGTGCGCGTGACCGTCCCAATCAGGTTGAGAGGAACCATGACGACGCTGGGCCACAGGAAGCTGCGCAGATAGCCCGCGACGCCACCGGAGCGGACGCCGAAAATGATGATGGCCAGAAAGACAATGATCGCCAGTGCCGCATCCGTTGCCAGAATGGCGGTAGGCGGCTCAACACCAGGCACGAGCGAGGACCAGTTTGCCACAAGGATGAAAAGGAAAAGCGTGCCCACGAAAGACCGGTACGGCGCAGGCTCGGTCCGCATGGTCTCACGGATCTGCTGGTCAAGCGCCGTGACACCCAGTTCGAGCAGCGTCTGGAGCCGACCGGGCCTGCCGGAGGTCAGGGTGCGAGAAATCCAGGCACCCCCGAGCGTAAGGACAGCCATGATCCCCCATGTCGTCACCACAGGCTGCGTCACCGGGACCGGGCCGATATGAAACAGGACATGGCTTGAAAGCGGCGACATCATCGCAGCGGTCCCTCTTCGCCGATCCTGACGCCGGGACCGATGCGGGCCTTCATGACCCGAAGAACAAGCGGCCGCGCGACAAGCACACCGCAGGTCGCCCAGAGGAACGAAGCGGTTCCACTCCGCGCAGCAAGATAAAGCAGCCCACCCAGCAGCAGAAAGCGGCCCAGCAGCATCGCTATGGCCACAGGACGCCTTGAGGGCGTCATCAGGAACTGCACATTGACCCACAGGGCCGCGACATGAACACTCCCGGCGAGCAGCCCGACCAGAAGCCAGCCAAGGGACGTCAGGATCTCTTTTTCAGGCATGGGGATGACTCATCCATTTCCAGGCGCTCCAGCCACCCGCCGCAAATCCGGCCATGAGCAGCCCGGCTGAGAAGGCAACTCCCGTTCCCCAGCGATGATCCAGCCATCGTCCCAGCAGGAGCCCGCCAAGCGGCGGCGTGATGATCGTCCAGCCAAGGACACCTATCCGGGCGAGATGCTGCGTGACGTTGACGTCTCCGTCCGTCTCGCCGGTGCGCTGGCGGTTCATGCGCTGGCGGATGGCGGCTTCCATCTCGTCAGCCTGGGGGCTGTCATCTTTCACTGCAAGAGGCTCCCCGCTTCAGACCACAGGCCTTCTCCGATCCGCCGCACCGCGTCCAGCTGAAGACGGACGGACGCGACATTTGCATTCCTGCGCGCATCATCAAGGGCCGCATAATGCTGACGCACGAGGGTTTTCAGCGTTTTGAGATCGTCTCCACAGACGGCTTCGCGGGTGGCAATCTCGACCATGCTCCCCTTCTCCGTCACGGTCAGGACACCCTGCCGCACGGCACAGTAATGCGGCGTCCCATCGCGACGCTTCCAGATCACGACGGACGGAAGAACGCTGGACACCAGATCCGCATGCCCCTGCAGAATGCCGAAGCTCCCGCTTTCGTCCTCGGCCCGGACCGACATGACATCCGGCTCGTCCAGAACCACCGTCAGGGGCGTAATGATCCGCAGCTTCATACGGCCGCCCCGGCTGCGGCCTTCCGCGCCGCCTGCTCTTTCTGCCGTGCCTCGTCCAGGGTGCCGACCATGTAGAGCGAACTCTCGGCCCAGTCATCCGTCTCGCCATCCAGAATGGCCCGGCAGCCCGCCAGCGTGTCGGCCAGGCTCACACTGCGCCCCGGCTGCCCGGTGAACTTCTCGGTCACTGTGAAAGGCTGGCTGAGAAACCGTTGAAGCCGCCGGGCCCGTGTGACAGTGCGACGATCGTCGGAACCCAGTTCCTCAACACCCAGCAGCGCAATCACGTCCTGAAGGGATTTCAGTCTGGCCAGAGCCTCCCGGACCTGTTCGGCAATTTCACAATGCGCCTCCCCCACAACCAGCGGATCGAGAAGCACGGAAGAAGATGCCAGAGGATCGACTGCCGGATAGAACCCCTGTGCCGCGAGATCCCGGGAAAGCACAATCTGGCTGTCCATGTGCGTTGCGATGGCTGTCACGGCTGGATCCGTGAAGTCATCGGCGGGGACGTAAACGGTCTGGATGGCAGTGACGGCGGCACCGGCCACAGAGGTGATGCGCTCTTCCACCGCCCCGACTTCCGTCGCAAGCGTGGACTGATAGCCCACCCGCGACGGCAGACGGCCCAGCAGGCTGGAGAGTTCGCTTCCGGCCTGAACAAAGCGGTAGATGTTGTCCATGAGCAGCAGGACGTTTTTGTGCTGCTCGTCGCGGAAATATTCAGCAATCGCCAGAGCCGTGAGCGGAACCCGCCAGCGCGCGCCCGGCGGCTCGTTCATCTGCCCATAGACGAGAACGGCATGCCTGATTACGCCCGATCCGTTCATGTCGGAGAGCATTTCATGCCCTTCGCGGCTGCGTTCGCCCACACCCGTAAAGATCGAAAGCCCCTGATATTTCGCGGCCATGGCATGGATCAGTTCCATGGTCAGAACCGTCTTGCCAACGCCAGCTCCGCCAAACATCGCCGCCTTGCCGCCATGCGCAAGCGGCGTCAGCAGGTCCAGAACCTTCACCCCGGTCTCGAAGATATCCGTGCTGGCGTTCTCGGTCTGCATGGCGGGTGGGTCACTGTGGATCGCGCGCCGCGGAACATCTGCCGGCAGAGCCGGACCGTTATCATGTGGAATACCCGTAACATCCAGCATCCGGCCGACAACAGCCTCACCAACAGGCACACGAAGCGCCTCCCCCGTCGCGCGAACCATCACATGCCGCGCCAGTCCGGACGTGGACATGAGGGCAACAGCCCTGACCGTCCGGGGATCGAGATGGCTGTGAACCTCAAGGATCAGCGGAGCTCCACCATCCCATGCGACTTCGAGCGCCGAATTGATTTCAGGAAGATGACCCGCCGCAAACCGCACATCCACCACAGCTTCACGCACGGCAATGATCTCTCCCAAAGGAGAAACCGTGTCGGATTTCGCCGGAGTAACCGCTGGCAGGTTCATTTAGTCTCCTTTTGAGCGCGCCGTATCGCAGGACAGCTCTCTTGCCACGCCTTAATAAACCCGCGTCCCCGAGGCGTCGATATTTACGCCGGGAAAGTGAGCGGATTCACAAAATGATAATAGATCCCCCATCCACAGTGCCGTCAGTCATGTCCGTATACACTGAACGCCCTGTGCCGGTCAGGCAAGACCACGCCGGCACGAGGCTGAAATCAAATCGTCTGTCGCAAAACGATCATGTTTCAGCAGTCGCATCCGCCTGGCCGCTCCAATAAATTAAGGAAAGGTAAACAAACCATGGATCAGTGATGTCTGAAACGACCATAGGCTCCCGCGCGGAGATCCCGACCCCTTCGCGCCCCGACATGAATGGAGGCAACAAGCCCCTTCATGTCGCACTTTTCTTCATCGTGCTGATCGGCGCACTGGGATTTGCCGCCTTCAGCATCCTTCAGGACATGCATTCGGTCGGTGAAGGCGCCCTGGCGACGGGGACATTCGTGATGCTCGGCATTGCCCTGATCATCGCGCTGGCCTTTGAGTTCGTTAATGGCTTCCATGACACGGCCAACGCGGTCGCAACCGTCATCTATACCCGCAGCCTGCCGCCGCTCGTGGCCGTCATCTGGTCCGGTTTCTGGAACTTCCTTGGCGTCGCACTCTCCACCGGCGCCGTAGCCTACAGCATCGTGACGCTCCTGCCAGTGGAACTGATCCTTCAGGCCGGAAGCAGCGCGGGCTACGCCATGATCTTCGCCCTGCTCATCGCGGCCATCGTCTGGAACCTTGTGACCTGGGCCTTCGGTATCCCCAACAGTTCGTCGCACGCTCTCGTCGGCTCGATCATGGGTGTCGGTCTGGCCAACCAGCTGATGTCCCCCGCCGGTGCCGCAACGCAGGGCGTTGACTGGGGGCAGGTTGAGAAAGTCTTCTCCGCGCTACTGTTCAGTCCCATCTGCGGGTTCGTCATGGCCGGGCTGCTGCTTCTCGTCATGAAGCTTCTGGTCCGCAACAAGGCGCTCTATCAGGCTCCTGAGGGCGACACTCCGCCGCCGCTGTGGATCCGCGCGCTGCTGATCTTCACCTGCACGGGCGTCTCGTTCTCCCATGGCGGCAATGACGGACAGAAAGGCATGGGCCTGATCATGCTGATCCTGATCGGCGCGGCTCCCACGGCCTATGCGCTGAACCGGGCGATGCCTGAAAGCGCCATGCCGGCCTTCATCCAGTCTTCCGCCGAAGCCGAAAAGATCTTCCTCACCCACGTCCCGAACCAGTCCACGGCGCTGACGGCCGAAAATGCCCGCGAGATCGTCGGTGCAGGTCTGCGCGCCAAATCCATCGCGTCTCCCGAAACCTATGACGCCCTGGCCGTCCTCAGCGACGATATCTCCACCTCGGTCAAGACCTACGGCTCCATGAAGGCCGTCCCTGCCGCCGCCGTCCCGAACGTCCGTACGGACATGTATCTGGTCGCTGACGCCATCCGCGTCATGGGAGAAGCTCAGGACTTTACGCCTGCGGAAAAGAAGTCCCTCAAATCCTTCCAGTCCGAACTGTATCACGGCACCCGTTTCATCCCGCTCTGGGTCAAGGTCTCCGTCGCCATTGCCCTGGGCCTTGGCACGATGGTCGGATGGAAGCGCATCGTCGTGACGGTCGGTGAAAAGATCGGCAAGACCCACATGACCTATGCTGAGGGCGCATCGGCCGAAATCGTGGCCATGACGACCATTGGCCTTGCCGAAGGCTATGGCCTGCCCGTCTCCACCACGCATATCCTGTCCAGCGGCGTCGCCGGAACCATGGCCGCCAACGGCTCGGGCGTTCAGCTCGGGACACTGCGCTCCATGGCGCTGGCCTGGGTTACGACCCTGCCCGCCGCCATGGCAATTGCAGGGATCCTGTACGTCCTATTCCGTCAGATTTTCTGATCAGCCCCTGACACATTGTGCGGATTTCAGATCCGCACAATGCTGCTGGTACAGATGCCAGCTCAGCAGACAATGGGCATTCGGCGTATGACGCGGCATGTCATTCAGCGGGACGACACAGACTGTCGTGTGCTCATGCTCGTTAGCCAGCCCACCCTTCCGATCAAGCAACCCGTCCATTTCCGCCCGTGTAAGAACGATGTCCACGGCATAGAGCATCATCTCTTCGCTGCTTCCACCGGGCGACAGAAACACCGGCGTCTCACGCAGTCTGTAGGGCCTTCGTGCTGTGAGGTTCAGCCCCGTCTCCTCCCGCAGTTCGCGCAGAGCGGCAATTTCAGCGGCCTCCCCGTCAATCACGCCAGCCGGTAAAGCCGTCACCATCTGTCCAACCGGTAGCCGCGCCTCACGCACTAGGACGACATAACGCTCGTCCGGAGCCTCCTTCACGGTCACGACCGGCATGATGCAAACCGTCGGGTCCCGAAGCACGGCAAAGCAGGGCATTTTCGCCCCTTCGTTCCACGCATCGGCCTCAACAACAACGAAACCGACGCGCGAGCCGAACATCAGCACATCACGGACAAGAACCGAGCGGAGATCGAAACTGGACCGGGTCTTTGCGATCCAGCCTGAAAACTGCGGAGCATTCAGGACTTTTTCCTGAAGCTCCGACGATATGGCAGTCGCAAAATGGACTGGAACATCCTGCTGCATCATGGTCCGACCTCTCATCCCTGCCTCTCAGGCACCGGAAGAACCGTCTTCCATAATGCCCGTCGAAGCAACTCAGACGACGAGATCGACCACCATGCCGCCCTTACAGGCTCCCCATGAGAACCGCGGTATCGATCATCCTGTTCGAGAAGCCCCATTCATTGTCATACCAGCTGCAGATATGGATCATCTCGCCATCCCGGATGAGCGCCGTCTGCGTCGCATCGAAACTGGAAGACGCAGCGCTGTGATTGAAATCGCTGCTGACGAGCATGCCATCGCTGTAGTCCAAAACGCCCGCAAGAGCGCCCACGGACGCCTCATAAAAGGCCGCGTTGATGTCATCTACCGATGACGGAGCACGCGACGGCACGAAATCGAGCGATACCATCGAAACATTCGGTGTCGGCACCCGAAGCGACGATCCGACCAGCCGTCCCTTGAGATGCGGCAGGACAAGACCGATCGCTTTGGCGGCACCCGTGGACGTCGGGACCATGTTCTGACCGGCCGCCCGTGCGCGCCGCAGGTCACGGTGCCGGCGATCCACAATCTGCTGGTCACCCGTATAGGAATGAACCGTCAGCATATAACCGCATTCGACGCCGAACGCCTCGTCCGCCACCTTGACCAGCGGTGCCAGACAGTTTGTCGTGCATGATCCGTTTGAGACAACCGTCATGTCCGGTTTGAGCGCATCATTGTTCACGCCATACACGATCGTCGCGTCCGCATCACTTGCCGGAGCAGAGACGAGAACCTTTCGTGCTCCCGCCTGCAACAGGGGCTGCACAGCCTGTTTCGACGTAAAGAGCCCGGAGCACTCCATGACGACATCCACGCCATCCAGCGCAACCGCCCCCGGCTCACGCTCCGAGGAAATACGGATCGGTCCGTAACTCCGGCCATGCGCTTCGATCGTCAACTGATCGCCTTCAAGATGGACTTTCCCCGGGAACCTTCCGTGGATGCTGTCATAGACCAGCATGTGAACCTTGTCCTCGACACTGCCCGGACCATTAATGACAACAGGAACAATGTCAGTCCGTCCGCTCTCGATAATACTTCTCAAGGTCAGACGTCCGATACGTCCAAATCCATTGATCCCGATCTTGACTGCCACGATACTGTCTCCGTTTGATGCCCCGATGTCAGGGCCTGTCCTTTTGTGAATGAGGGGAAGGCCTGCGCTTACAGGCCGATGCGATTGAGGGGCTTGCCGGCCATGAGATTCCGCTCGATCTGCTCAAGCGACACACCGCGGGTTTCCGGGACGAACTTCATCGTCACGAAAATGAAGATGAGATTGAGCAGGGCGTAGAGCCAGAAGGTCTGGGCACTTCCCAGCGTCGTCAGGAGCGAGAGGAAGGTCAGACCAACAATCATGTTGGTGCCCCAGTTGGTGAAGGTCGAGCACCCGATGCCGAAGTCACGCCCCTTCATGGGCTGCACTTCGGAGCACAGGATCCACACCAGCGGCCCGGCGGAAAAGGCAAAACCGACGATGAAGCACAGCAGCATCGCAACAGCCGCGTAACGCGCCAGATCGCTGTTGCCCGTGCCGAAATACAGAAGAATTCCGACTGTAAACATGCCGAGCGCCATCATGATGAAGCCCGCGATCAGCATGGGCCGCCGGCCCCAGCGATCGACATATCCAATAGCGATGAACGTGGAGAGCACATTGACCAGACCCACGATCACCGTGCCCCACAGGGCGGCACTTGTGCCGAAACCTGCCATCTCGAAGATGTGGGGCGCGTAGTACATGACCACATTGATGCCGGTGAACTGCTGGATCGCCTGAAGCGCCACGCCCAGATAGACCGCCCGGCGGAAGTTCCGGTTCTTCTTGAAAAGCGTGTACCCGCCATCAGCCTGGGCAAGCTGTTCACGGATTTCGACGATCTCGTCACGGGCATGCGTGTCATTGCCGCGCAGACCGTGCAGGACATCGAACGCCTCGTCATGCCGCCCCCGCAGAACCAGCCAGCGCGGGCTGTCCGGCAGGAAAAGAACACCGATGAGGAACAGAACACCCGGAACGCCCACGATGCCCAGCATCCAGCGCCAGGACCCCGAATAGGCCAGAAGCGCATCGGAGATGAACGCGACCAGAATGCCCACCGTGATCATGAGCTGATAGACGGAAATCAGCGCCCCGCGATGCTGCTGGTGCGCAATTTCCGAAATATAAAGTGGAGCGGTAAAGCTCGCGACGCCGATCGCCAGTCCAAGGACCACACGGCCCGCGATCAGGACCGGAACGGACGGCGCCAGCGCGCAAAGCGCCGACCCGGAAATGAAGAGCAGTGCCGAGATGATCAGCAGCTTTTTGCGGCCCAGGATGTAAGACAGCCGTCCCCCGAACAGGGCTCCGAGCGCTGCGCCGACCATCATGCCTGAGACAATGCACTCCTTACCGAAATCATTGACCTGAAACTCGATACCGATGAATTTCAGCGCTCCGGATATGACACCCAGGTCCAGCCCGAACATCAGACCTGCCACCGCAGCCAGAGTGGCTACGAGGGCACTTCTGCCGTTGAGTGAAACGCGCGGAACGCCTTGTACAACGCCAACGTCACTCATGACCGTGTTCCTTTTCTTGGTCTTCTTCTGTGATCGGAAGAAACACTTCGGCAGCCATGGATTCCGAGTTCTGCATGGATGCCGTTACTTTGATCTGGTCTGTAAAATTTTACATATTCGGGTAATTGGGTCCGTCCCCGCCCTGCGGCGGCGTCCAGACGATATTCTGGGACGGATCCTTGATGTCGCAGGTCTTGCAGTGCACGCAGTTCTGGAAATTGATCTGAAAGCGTGGTTTCCCCGCGTCCTCGACAATCTCGTAAACCCCCGCCGGGCAATAGCGCTGCGCCGGTTCGGCATAGATCGGCAAATTCATCGTAATCGGAATGTCAGCATTCCTGAGCTTCAGATGACAGGGCTGGCTCTCGTGATGGTTGGTGAACGAAAACGCCACATTGGTCACCCGGTCGAAGCTGAGCTTCCCATCCGGTTTCGGATAGGCAATCGGCGAAAAATCCGCAGCCTTCCCCGTCGCTGCCGCATCCGTCTTGTGATGATGCAGTGTCCCGAACAAAGACGCCCCAGTCAGAGACGCCGTCCACATATCAAGGCCACCCAGCACGATCCCGCCCGCCAGGCCGTATTTTTCCCAAAGTGGTTTGACGTTGCGGACAAGCTTGAGATCCCGGCCCACAGGCCCTTCCCTCAGGACGGTGTCATAGGCCGTAAGTTCATCGCCGCTCCGGCCATCCCGGATCGCCGCATGAGCAGCCTCTGCCGCGTGCATTCCCGAATAAATGGCATTGTGGCTGCCCTTGATCCGCGGAACATTCACAAGCCCGGCGGAACAGCCCAGAAGCGCGCCACCGGGGAAAACGACCTTTGGAATGGACTGCCACCCACCTTCCGAAATGGCACGAGCGCCATAGGCGATCCGCTTTCCGCCTTCCAGCAGCCCCGCCATCAGCGGATGATGCTTGAAACGCTGGAACTCCCGATACGGGTCGAGATAGGGATTTTCGTAGCTCAGATGCACGACAAACCCGACACAGACCTGATTGTTATCCAGATGATAGACAAACGCACCACCACCGGCATTGCGTCCCAATGGCCAACCCATCGTGTGCACAACCGTGCCGGGTTTATGCCGGGCCGGGTCCACTTCCCAGATTTCCTTCAGGCCAATCCCGAATTTCTGCGGGTCCCTGCCATCCGACAAACCATAATGCCTCATGATCTGGAGCGCTAAAGACCCTCGTGCGCCCTCAGCAATCAGCACATATTTGCCTGCCAGGATCATGCCCGGTTCGTAATTCTCGCCCGGCGATCCATCCGCATTCCGCCCAAATTCACCGGCGACCACACCCCGGATCTCACCCTTTTCGCCATACACAAGCTCACTGGCCGCCATACCGGGGAAAATCTCGACGCCCAGCCCTTCTGCCGTTTCGGCAAGCCAGCGGCAGACATTCCCCAGCGAAACGATGTAGTTGCCGTGATTGTTCATGAAAGGCGGCATGAGCCAGTTGGGAAGACGTGTCTGCCCCTTCTCACCCAGAACATAGAAACTGTCCGTCTCCACAGGCACGGTGATCGGCGCGTTCATTTCGTGCCATTTCGGCAGCAGGACATTGAGCGCACACGGATCAATGATCGCGCCGGAGAGGATGTGGGCGCCAACCTCGGAACCCTTGTCCAGCACAACGACGGACAGGTCCGGGTCAAGCTGTTTGAGACGGATGGCAGCCGACAGGCCCGCCGGTCCGGCACCGACGATGACGACGTCATAGTCCATGCTTTCGCGTTCAATCGCCGTCATGACTTTTCTCCCTCTCCGATCGTGATACCGAGGCTGCGCATGGTCAGATCTTTGCTGTCAGTTCGGGCAGGATGGTGAACAGGTCCCCGACCAGCCCGTAATCGGCGACCTGAAAGATCGGTGCATCCTCGTCCTTGTTGATCGCGACGATGACACGGGAATCTTTCATGCCCGCGAGATGCTGGATGGCGCCCGAGATGCCGACCGCGATGTAGAGGTCCGGCGCCACGACCTTGCCGGTCTGTCCGACCTGCCAGTCATTGGGTGCGTAGCCCGCATCTACCGCCGCGCGGCTTGCGCCAACCGCAGCACCCAGCTTGTCCGCAAGAGTGGTAATGGCGTCGAAGTTTTCCTTCGAGCCAAGACCACGTCCACCAGAGACGATGATCTTGGCTGATGTGAGGTCCGGACGTTCGGATGCGACCGTCTTGTCCTCGACCCACTTCGAGAGGCCCGGATCTGCCGGAACGCTAACGGTTTCGACAAGGGCACTTCCGCCGCCCTGTGCTGCCGTGAAGGCTGCCGTGCGGACCGAGAAGACCTTGACGGGATCGGAGGAGCGGATCGTCTGGATCGCATTGCCGGCGTAAATCGGCCGCTCGAACGTGTCCGCGTCCTGAACAGCCGTGACCTCGGACAGGACCATCACATCCAGCAGCGCAGCAACGCGCGGCAGGACGTTCTTGGAAAACGCGGTCGCACCAGCGGCGATGTGGCTATAGTCTTTGGCCAGCGAGACGATGAGCGTGCTGACGGGCTCGGCAAGGCCGTGCGCCAGAGATGCATCATCCGCCAGAAGAACCTTCGACACACCCGCCAGTTTCGCCGCCTCATCGGCTGCTGCCGCGCAATTCTCACCCGTGACGAGAATATGCACATCGTCCAGCGTGGCAACCGCCGTCAGCGCCTTGGCGACCGTATCCGTCCCGAGGCGACCGTCACTGACTTCGGCAAGTAGCAGAACAGACATCAGAGGACTCCTGCTTCATTCTTCAGTTTCGACACCAGTTCATCGACGGACCCGACCTTCACGCCAGCATGGCGCTGCGGAGGCTCGACCGTCTTGAGAACCGTGAGACGAGGACGGACCTCGACGCCAAGCTGCGCAAGCGACACTTCTTCAAGCGGCTTCTTCTTCGCTTTCATGATGTTGGGCAGCGCCACATAGCGGGGTTCGTTGAGGCGCAGATCCGTCGTCACCACCGCCGGAAGCTTCAGCCTGATAGTCTGAAGACCGCCATCGACTTCACGTGTGACCAGCGCCGAACCGTCCTCGATCGTAACAGAAGAGGCGAACGTGCCCTGCCCCCAGCCCAGCAGGGCGGCGAGCATCTGTCCGGTCGCGTTCATGTCGTTATCGATCGCCTGCTTGCCCGCGATCACCAGACCAGGCTGTTCGTTTACCACGACCTTGCTAAGGATCTGCGCCACCGAAAGCGGTTCCAGATCAACATTCACATCGTCGGTTGCTGTGACGAGAATGGCCCGGTCCGCTCCCATGGCGAGGGCGGTCCGCAGCGTGTCCTTCGCCTGCGCGACACCGATGGAAACGACGACGACTTCGGTCGCCACGCCCTTTTCCTTGAGACGAATGGCCTCTTCGACCGCGATTTCGTCAAAGGGGTTCATGGACATCTTGACGTTCGCCAGATCAACGCCAGACCCATCCGGCCGGACGCGGATGCGGACGTTATAGTCGACGACCCGTTTCACAGGGACGAGGATCTTCATGATACTCTCCGTTCTCAGCAGATATCGCGGAAGCGCTGTATCATCACATCCAGCACTTCGGCCGGATCGCGCTTCCACCAGTTGTTTGCAGAAAAAATCTCGACTTCGCAGAACCCGTCATATCCCGCGCGTTCCACACCCGCGCGCAGGCCCCTCAGGTCTGCCACGCCGTCCCCCATCATCCCGCGATCCAGAAGAAAGTCCGTCGTGGGAACCAGCCAGTCACACAGATGGAACCCCATGATGCGCGTCCCTGCCCGTTCAAGCTGGCGCGGAAGATCGGTGTCCCACCACACGTGATAGACATCGACCGCCACACCCAGCGTGTCGGAATTGAGGACGTCGCAGATATCCAGGGCATCACGCAGTGTCGGCAGGCAGGAGCGGTCCCCGCCATACATCGGATGCAGCGGCTCCAGAGCCAGCTTGACGCCCCGTTCGGATGCGTAGTCCAGCACTGCCGACAGACGGTCCGTGACAATATCGAGGCTCTCCCTCACCCCCTTGGTGCCGGGCTCGACGCCCCCCACCACGATGGTCAGAATCTTGCCTCCCAGATCGGCGGTCTCGTCGATGGAACGACGGAAATCATCCACGACCGCCTGCCGTCCGTGTGGCGCCAGAGGCCCCACAAGAAACGGCGAACGGCACAGCCCCACGACGTCCACTCCGGCCTGCCGGGCGTACTGCCCGATGGCAGAAGCCCGGCCCTGAAGTTCCGGACGCCAGAAGACGATGCCGCCGATGCCACGCTCGGCGCAGGCGTCGATCGTCCGTTCAGCGGACCATCCGGCTCCTGCCCCCGGCATATTGTGGCCGAGGGTCGCGGTATTCAGCGCCAACGCGGAATGATCGTGGGTGAAGTCGCGCATCAATCGGCTCCATAGACCGACAGAAGCGACTTCATGCGCCGCACGGCCAGTTCCGGGTTCCGGAGCAGGCCGCAGCCATCCGCCAGCCGGAAGATCTCCGTAAAATACGGGAGAGGTCGCATGGACTGCGCACCACCCAGCATGATGAAGTGATCCTGAAAGCCGTTCAGCCATGCCAGGAACACGACACCCGTCTTGTAATACTGGGTCGGCGCCTTGAAGATCACCCGGGCCAGAGGAACCGTGGGGTCCAGCGCCGCGCGGAAGGCAGCTTTGTCGCCTTCGCCGAGTTTGCTCACCGCATAGGCGGCCAGCGGCGCCAGCGGATCGAACACGCCCAGAAGCGCGTGGCTGAAACCCTGCTCGTCGCCTTCGATCAGTTCCGGGTAATTAAAGTCGTCCCCAGTATACATTTTCACGCCTGCCGGAAGCAGACGGCGCATCCGAATTTCCTTGTCCTTGTCCAGAAGGGAAATCTTGATGCCGTCTACCTTGGAGACGTTCTGCCCGATCATCTCAAGCACGGTTTCCAGCGCCTGATCGAAGCTGTTCGTGCCCCAGTATCCGGCAAGCGCAGGATCAAACGCCTCACCCAGCCAGTGCAGGACGACCGGTTCGTCGCAGGCCGAGAGAACTTCACGATAGACGCGCAGATAGTCTTCAGGACCTTTCGCCACCCGGACCAGTGCCCGGCTCGCCATCAGGATGATCCGGCCACCAACGGCCTGAATGGCCTCGACCTGTTCCAGATAGGCGCGGATGACTGCATCCACATCCCGCACGCTTGCCGGATCCAGATGATCGGTTCCGCAGCCATTGACGACGTCGGCGTCCGGCAGTTCCGCCTTCGTCCGGCGGATCAGCTCAAGCGCCATCGGCCAGTCCAGACCCATACCCCGCTGGGCCGTATCCATGGCTTCGGCAATGCCCAGCCCCAGACCCGCAAGATAGCGACGGAACCCCATCGTCCGCTCCCAGTCGATTGCACCGGATCCTGAAGGGTCCTTCGCTACATAGGGATTGGCGACGACATGCGCTGCGGAATAAACGATCCGCGCCGGGTTGCGGCCCAGTGTTCCTGTCGGTGCGGGTGTTCCGATCAGGTGATAGTCCGTCTTCCGGCCGGTTTCATCGGGAAGAATGATTTTCATGACCGCTCTCAGAAACGCGGCACAAGCATTCCGGCATCCGCCGAAATCACCTGGTCTGTGGTGTAGGGAAGTCCGCCCGAAGCAAGGGTTGCGATAATGCCGCCCATATCCTCGGGTTCGCCGACGCGCGGCAGCAGGGTCAGACCGTCCACGGCACGCTGGCGATACTGCTCGATCACGGCAGCGGTCATGTCCGTGGCGATCAGGCCGGGCTGAACGTCATAGACCGCGATGTTTTCCGGCCCGAGCCGAACGGCCAGAGCCTTGGACACCATCGCGGCAGCCGCCTTGGACGCGCAGTATTCGGAGCGCTGGACCGCCACGGCCGTGGCGTTGGACGACGTCACATTCACGATGGAATGAAACACGCCCCCGGGCCGCGGACGGGACAGGAGCAGCTTTGCGAAAGCCTGCGAGAGGAAGAACAGCGCCTTGGTGTTCACCGTCAGGCACCGGTCCCAGCTCGCTTCACTCACATCCAGCAGGTCGCCGCGCTGAAGGACGCCGACCCCCGCGTTGTTCACGAGCGTCGTCAGTGGCCCAAGCTCAGCCTCGACCTGCGCCAGCCGCTCCGCGTGAACGGACAGATCCGTGATGTCGAAGGGGAGCGCCATGACGGACGCTCCAGTTTCGGACAGTCGGCTGACAGCCGAACGCAGTTCCTCATCATCGAACGGGCCGTTGACCGCTAAAGCAAAGCCCCGTTTCGCGAGAGCCTGCGCCGTCGCGAAACCGATACCCCGGGAGGAACCGGTGACGAGAGCGACCTGTCTCATGCCCGTGCGCCTTTACGGAGCAGTTCACGCGCGATGATCATGCGCTGGATCTGGTTGGTACCTTCATAGATCTGGGTGATCTTGGCATCGCGATACAGACGCTCGACCTCGAAGCCACGGATATAGCCCGAGCCACCAAAGACCTGGACTGCATCGGCTGTCCGGGCCACCGCCATGTCACCGGCAAAGCACTTGGCCATGGAACAGGCGCGCGTGGCGTCCTGCCCACGATCGATCTTTGTCGCAGCCGAATGGACCAGAAGCCGTGCAGCCTCGATGTCCTTGGCCATATCGGCCAGAAGCCACTGTACGCCCTGGAACTCGGAGATGTGCTTGCCGAACTGCTTGCGCGTTCCAGCATAATCCACGGCCGCTTCAAGCCCGGCCTGAGCGATCCCGACGGCCAGTGCCGCAATCCCGACGCGGCCCTTGTCGAGCACGCTCATCATCATGTGGAAGCCACGGTTCATCTCGCCCAGCAGCGCATCGCTGCCCAGACGGACATCCGAGAAGTCAAGCGCACCGACCTGGCTCGCCCGCTGGCCCATCTTGTGTTCCTTGGGACCACGCTCGACACCCTTGGCATGCAGATCCACGATAAAGATGGACATGCCGCGGTTGCCCGCTTCCTTGTCGGTGCGCGCCAGGACAAAGCCCGTATCAGCGACCGGTGCATTGTGGATCCAGATCTTGCCGCCGTTGAGCACCCAGCCCTCGCCATCGCGCACGGCGGTGGTGCGGATGCCGGAGACGTCCGTACCGGCTTCCGGCTCCGTGATACAGTAAGCAACCTTGCGCTTCATGGAGAGAATGTCGGGCAGCATTTTCTGCTGTTCCGGCGTTCCGTGACGCACCAGAAGCGTAGAGATCAGCTCCACCAGACCGCACTGGTCGGCCACGCTGGCGTAACCGCGCGAGAGTTCTTCCATCACGACCGCATAGGTCAGCGTGTCGAAGCCCGGTCCGCCCAGTTCCTCGGGAACGGCGATGCCAAACAGGCCAAGCTTACCCATTTCCTCGTAAATTTCCGCGGGGAAGCGCTCCTCACGGTCCAGCGCCTCGGCGGCGGGACGGATGACGTTATCCACGAAAGACCGTGTCGTTTCGCGGACCTCTTCCTGCATTTCGTTCAGAAACATAGCCGACTCCACATAAGTAACTAACTAGATGGTTACTATTGAAAACTGTTAAAGACTACGGCTTTCGCCACACTCACCAATCAATCATTATTGAAGCTTTCCGAGCCGGTCCTAGCGAACCAGTACGGCTCTGAAATCATTGACGTTCGTCCCGGTTGGCCCCGGAACAAACAGGTCTCCCAGCGCCTCGAACGCGGTATAGGCATCGTTCTCCATCAGAAGATCTGTGGGATTGAATCCCTTCTCCCTCAGGCGCTCCATACTGACACCGTCGGCAAAGGCCCCGGCATTGTCTTCCGAGCCGTCAATGCCATCGGTATCCGCCGCCAGAGCCGAAAACGGCAGACCTTCCGCCGCCAGCGCAAAAGCCAGAAGGAACTCGGTATTGCGTCCTCCCCGGCCACCCTGCCCGCGTATGGTTACAGTGGTTTCCCCCCCTGACAGGATGACGACCGGGCGGCGGAAAGGCCGTCCCCTCAGGATGACTTCCCGCACCATTGCGGCATGAACCTTGGCGACGTCCCGGGACTCCCCTTCAATCGCATCCGACAGGATCACGGGATAGATCCCCGCCTGCCGCACCTTCTCGGCCGCCGCTTCCAGCGACAGATGGGCGGAGGCGATCACGCGCACTTCGTTCCTACTGAACACCGGGTCAGTCGCCAGCGGTGCACGTCCCTCTTCCCCATCCAGCCATGACTGGACCTTTTCGGGCAGGCACAGTTTCCACGTCTTCGCCAGACGACGGGCATCCTCTCGCGTTCCCAGATCCGGCACCGTGGGCCCGGAGGCCACCTGTGCAGGATCGTCAAAAGGAACGTCCGACACCACCAGCGACACGACCTTCGCCGGAGCCGCCGCAGCCGCCAGACGCCCGCCCTTGATGCCTGACACCTGCTTGCGGATGCTGTTCATGACGGAAATCGGCGCGCCTGACGCGAGCAGGACACGGTTCAGTTCGGCCTCATCCTCAAGCGTCATACCCGGCGGCGGAGATGGCAGCAGAGCCGACCCACCCCCACAGATGAGCGCCACGACAAGATCGTCCGGCCCCAGCCCCTTTACCGTCTCGAAAAGCGCCTCCGTAGCCTTCAGACCCGCCTCATCCGGCACCGGATGCGAAGCCTCCATCACACGGATGAACTGCGTCGGACAGACATTTCCATAACGCGTGACCACCACCCCGCTGAGCGGCCCTCTCCAGACACGCTCGAAAGCCGCGGCCAGCTGGGCCACTCCTTTGCCGGCACCAACCACAACCGTCCGGCCCTTTGGAGGCTCGGGCAGATGTGCCGCCAGGATCTGCTCCGGCTCGGCCGCACCAACGGCGGCGTCGAAGAGTCCTGTCAGAAACATGCGGTCCTGAAGCATCATGGTCAGTTCCTGTCTGTCCGTCTGGCGCGAGGGGTGAAGGTCACAGGGTCAGTTCCATGGGTTCGTCACGGAACAGGGCCGCGTCCATGTCCTTCAGATCGGGCGAGACTTCGAGATGAGCCGTCGCCTGATCCAGAATGTCCCGCTGCAAGTCGATCCCCGGCGCGATTTCAGTGACCGTCAACTTGCCATCCAGCAGCCTCAGAACGCAACGCTCCGTCACATAAGTGATCTCCTGCCCCGTTTCGGTGGCACGTCCGCCGGAAAAGCTCACCTGCGACACTTCGGGCACGATTTTTGCGATCTTGCCTTCCTTGTCGATCACGAGGCGCCCGTCCTCGATATGCATTTTCGCCCCGGCGTTGAAATTGCCCGAGAAAATGATGCGCTTGGCCCGGGCGGTGATATCGACGAACCCACCGGCTCCCGCCGTACGATGTGGCGTGGCGGCGAGACGGCTGACATTCACCGAACCGTTCTGTCCGATCTCAAGGAAGGACAGCAGGGAGCAGTCAAAACCACCTGCCTGAAAATAGGAAAACTGATGGGGCGACGCGACAAAGGCTTCGGCGTTACTGGCGCAGCCGAACTTGAAGTCGAGCAGCGGGATACCGCCCACAGCCCCCTGTTCGATGACCCAGGTCACAGCGCCATGACGCCCTTCTTCCAGAAGAATACGGGGAACATTCGCGGAAATGCCGAACCCAATATTCACCGCCCAGCCCTGTTTCAATTCCTGCGCCACGCGACGGGCCATGACTTTGGACGGGCCGAAATCCGGAATGTCGAATGTGGAGAGCGGGCGGAAAATCTCGCCGGAAATGGCGGGATCGTAAGCTGTCGCGGTTGTCTGAAGCTGCTCCGGTGCCTCGACGATCACGTCCACCAAAATGCCCGGCACCTTGACGTCATGCGGCTTGAGCGTGCCCTGCGCCGCTACACGGCGAACCTGTGCAATCACCAGACCGCCATTGTTATGGGCCGCCAGAGCCATTTCCATGGCACCGAGCGTCGCCCCTTCCTGCTCAAAGGTCAGGTTGCCGTTTTCATCCGCCGTTGAGCCACGGATGATGGCCACATCCGGGCGCAACGCGGGGAAGTACAGCCAGTCCTCACCCTCGAAATCCATGTGACGGACAAGTGGGTTCAGCCGTGCGGTTTCATTCATAGCGCAGCCATCACGCTTCGGGTCTGCGAAGGTATCGAGCCCGACCTTGGTCAGCACGCCAGGACGCTTTGCAGCCCCTTCCCGCAGCATGTCGAAAATCACGCCGGACGGAACATTGTAGGCGGCCAGATCTTCCGCCTGAATCCGCTGCCAGATCAGCGGCGGCTCGGCATTGCTCGGCCCCGAAGGATAGGACCCGCCGATGATCTTCGTGATCATGCCCGGACGGGCGAGATGGTCCACGCCCTTGGTACCGAACATGTCGCCCGCGGCAATCGGATGAATAGTCGTCAGTTTCGCCGGCGATTTCGTGGCTTCGAAACGCTGCCCCAGTGCCTCGAGAACCGCGTCAGGACACAGAAGTCCCGAAGACGAATTGACGGCAACCATGGCTCCGTCCCTGATGAGGCTCACAGCCTCGGCCGCTGTCCTGACTTTCGTCATGTTCCAATGCCTTTGTATCTAACTGGTTAGTTACCATAATTCCGAACAAAAAAGCCCGGCCCGACAGCACGGCTTTTCCGTTATCCCGTGTTTTCAGATGATGCGGGCAGACCCCGCTTCAGGCATTCCCCTGAATGAAATCCGCTGCCCGCTCACCGATCATGATCGTTGCGGCATTCGTATTGGACCCCAGCAGCGACGGCATGACCGAACTGTCACAGATCCTGATGCCCTCAAGCCCGTGCACTTTCAGACGCGGGTCGACGACGGACATGTCATCACGACCCATCTTGCAGGTGCATGTCGGATGATAGGACGTCCGGCCATGTTCCCGCGCATAGTCGCGATACATCTGCATCGTCGGTTGTTTACCGCTAAAGAAGCAGGTTTTCCGGATGTGCTTCTGCAAGGACGGCTGAGAGAACATCTCGTAGCTCAGACGCACACCTTCCGCAGACGTTTCAAGGTCGGCCGGGTCTCCAAGGAAATTGGGATCGACCATCGGATTGACCCTTGGATCTGCCGAACGCAGCCGAACGGTACCGCGAGACTTCGGACGCAGCACATAGCTGTTCAGCGTAATCCCGGACGCTCCCTTGGGAACGGACGTCACCCCTGCCTCAGCCCCTGCGCCCGCAAGAAAATGGAACTGGAGATCAGGAACACCCGATGACGGATCCGAGTACCAGAACGCGCCGCCCTCAACCACGTTGGACGCGACGGGGCCGGATCTGAACATGGTGTATTCAAGACCTGCCCACAGCATCCAGTGCAGTTTCCGGTACTTGTCGAAGCTCTCATCCGTCTTGAGCTCGGCTACGATATCCACACCGAAATGATCCTGCAGGTTCTCGCCCACGCCCGGCAGATCCTGCACGACCGGGATACCATTTTCGCGAAGATGCGCGGCAGGACCGACGCCCGACAGCATCATCAGCTTCGGCGTTCCGATCGCTCCGGCCGTCACAACGATTTCCTGGCTCGCTTCGGCAGTATTCAGGGTCCCGTTGGCAATATACTGCACACCTGTCGCCCGCGTTCCGTTGAAGACGATCTTCAGGACCAGCGCACGTGTCACAACCGTCAGGTTCTTACGCCCCAGGGCCGGACGCAGATACCCCACTGCCGTCGAGCAGCGCCGGTTGTTGCGGATGGTCATCTGGTAGATGCCAGCCCCTTCCTGCGATGCACCGTTGAAATCGGGATTATAGGGCAGCCCCATTTCCTGACAGCTCTGCACGAACGCACGGCTGGTCGGGTTCGGGTCCGCGAGGTTGGACACCCCGAGCGGCCCGTTCGTGCCATGCCAGGCGCCCGAAAACACGGCATTGCCTTCGGAACGGATGAAGTACTTCTGGACATCCCGGAAGCTCCAGCCATCCGCACCTTCCGCCGCCCAGCGGTCGAAGTCGGAAGGATGCCCCCGCGTGAAGACTTCCGCATTGATGGACGATCCGCCACCCAGAATCCGGCCCTGCACATAGGGGATCTGGCGGTTGTTCGCATGTTTCTGCGGCTCCGTCAGAAGATCCCAGGTATGCGGCCCCGTGGTCATCTTCGCGAAACCGACCGGCATGTGGATCAGGGGATGCGTGTCCCGCCGGCCGGCCTCAATGAGGCAGACACGGACGGAAGGATTTTCGGAAAGGCGGGCTGCGAGAACACAGCCAGCCGAACCGCCACCGACAACGATGTAATCAAAACCGCTCGTCATTACGAAATCCAGTGCGAACGTTTGCCAGTTTCGATATGGACAGATTTGATCTGCGTATATTCCTCAACACCGTACAGACCGGCTTCACGGCCCCAGCCCGACTGCTTGAAACCACCCAGCGGCGTCTCGGGACCACCGCTCATGATGGTGTTCACCCAGAAGCGGCCGGCGCGAACACGACGGGTCACGGCAAGCGCCTTGTCGATATCCTTGCTCCAGACCGATGCGGCCAGGCCGTAAACCGTGTCATTGGCAATCGTGATCGCTTCATCAATGGTATCAAAATGGAAGGACGCCAGAACCGGCCCGAAAATCTCGTCACGCGCGATGCCCATCGAGGGCTTCACATCCGTGAAAAGCGTCGGCTGGATATACTGCCCCTTGCCGAAATCGACGATCCCGCCACCACAGAGCAGCTTGGCGCCCTCGGCCTTGCCTTTCGCGATATAGTCCAGAATGGTCTTGTTCTGCGCTTCCGTCGTGATGGCGCCGATCTGCGTCTCGGGATCGAACGGATCGCCGACGCGGATCTTCTCCATCTTCGCCACAACGAGACGTTCGAACTTCTCGGCCACGGACCGCTCTACGATCAGACGGCTCGACGACACACAGCACTGCCCGGTGTTGAAGCTGATCCCGAAAGCTACCGCATCGGCCGCATCCTCGAGGTTACTGTCCGCGAATACGACGATCGGGTTCTTGCCGCCCAGTTCGAGACCCAGCTTCTTCAGATTGCTGTCAGCCGCTGCGTGGATGCAGGACTTGCCAACCCCCGTCGAGCCCGTGAAGGACAGCATGTCAATATCCTGGTGCTCGGTCATGGCCTGACCAACAGTGCGTCCCGTACCCGTCACGACATTGAAGACACCCTTCGGCAGTCCGGCATCGGCAAGGATTTCCGCTAGCAGAAGCGTTGTAGCGCTCGTGACTTCGGCAGGCTTGACAACCAGCGTACAGCCGGATGCGAGAATGAACGGCGCGCGCTCACACAGGATCATGAACGGGAAGTTCCATGGCGTGATCAGACCGACAACACCGATGGGCTCCCGCAGGACCACGCCGAACAGCCCCTCGCCCAGATTGTTGAACGTATCACCATGCAGCATCCGCGCAGCGCCGGCCGCCATCTCGAAACAGGCGATACAGTGATCGATCTCACCTTTCGCCTGGCTGATGGGCTTCCCGTTTTCGAGAACTTCCCAGTAAGCGATGTCATCACGGCGCTCGCGCAGAAGGCCCGCGGCTTTCAGGAGAACCGCCGCACGATCCGCAGCCGGCAGGCCGGACCAGCTTCCGTTCTCAAAGGCACGACGCGCCGCAGCTACCGCCTCATCAAGGTCCTCACGGGTGCAGCGTGGAATACGGGTGACGGGAACATCATGGGCTGGCGAAGAGCGATCGAAGAAATCCTTACCAGCGCGCCATTCGCCATCAATGAAGAATTTGAACTCACGCGGCTTTAACGGTAAAGATACAGTCTTTGAGACAACATTCATGAGACTTATTTCCTGCTGACTATGGCGCTTCCATCCCTTTTACGATGAACAGCCCGGTTTTACTCTTATGAACTGGAAACCCCGAGAGATATTACAACATGCAATTCTTAATCACGGATGACCCTCACCTGCATTTGACCACAGACGCTCGGGTTCCAACTTCCTAACGCACAACGCACCATGTAGTTACTTACACATATCGCAGGGGCGCACCAGCATGAAATCACGTTACGTTGATATTTTTTCTCACTTTGAGTGTGATTTTATGATCCGCTTTTCTTTTGGGGCGGTTTCCCCCAGAAAGAGCGTCCATACTGAGAGCGGAACAAGCCCCTGATGCCCCTTGAGAAAAGCAGAGCGTCCTCCTCTACGAAGAAACGTGTCAGGGACGCGGAGGCCACGAAATTACGCATTCTCGAAGCGGCGAAGAAGGAATTTGCCCGAAACGGGCTTGAAGGCGCGCGGGTCGATACGATCGCCCTCGATGCCAAGGCCAACAAGAGGATGCTCTACCACTACTTCAAAAGTAAGGACGGCCTCTTCCGCACGGTCCTGGAGCGGGAATATCTTAACATCCGGGAGGAAGAGACCAGACTGGATCTGGAAAACCTGCCCCCCAGGACAGCCCTCGAAACGCTCGTCCGCTTCACATGGGAATATTACATCGCCAATCCCGAGTTCATCACCCTCGTGAACAGCGAGAACCTCTGTCAGGCCGCCCATATCCGGAACTCGCCTACACTGAAGACGATCAGTCAGAAATTCGTCCGCCGCATCCAGTCCCTTCTGGACCGGGGCGTTCGGGAAAACATCTTCCGCGACGGCATTGACGCAGCCCAGCTGAACATCACGATCGCCTCGATCAATTATTATTATTTCACAAACCGCTTCACGGGATCGGTAATCTTCGAGCGGGATTTTACAGCCCCCGAAGCGCTTGAAGAAAGAATTGCCTTTAATATCGAAACGATATGCCGCCTGGTCTGCAAGAATTAAGGCGCAGTTTTTCTTACAAACATACAGTCTCATATCCCTGAATTCAGAGCCAATTTATGGTCCGGTTAAGGAAAATATTGAATTCCGGTTACAATTATAATGCCCTGCCTTAGATTTTTCTCTTGCATCTGCGGTCGAGTTAACGTCTATCTGATGTCGGCAGGTGCTCCTAAGCGGGTTTTCGACGCATGTTGCGTCATTCGTTCCCCTTAAGAGTTATGATTTCGTGCGTATCTTGTGCACGACTGCTATTGTTAAAAAGGAGCCTCGTTATGGCAACAGGCACCGTAAAATGGTTTAACTCCACCAAGGGCTTTGGTTTCATCCAGCCTGATAACGGTGGCCAGGATGCGTTCGTTCACATCTCTGAACTCGAGCGCGCCGGAATGCACACCCTCAACGAAGGTCAGCATGTCTCTTACGAGCTCGAGTCTGGCCGCAACGGCAAAACGTCGGCAGTGAGCATCAAGGCAATCTGATTGCCCTGATGTACATTCCGATGTGCAGGAAGCCGCCCGCAAGGGCGGCTTTTTTCATGTCTGGCACCGGCTTTCCGGCTGTAGCCCGTGCCCCCTGTTCGCGAGATTAATCATCTCCACAAACGCATCGGCAGCAGGGCTTCTGTAACGTTCCTTATGCCTCAGCCCATAGAAAAAGCGGCTTTCCGGCACCTCTGACGCCGCATGAAGCGTCCCCGCCAGCAGCGCCGGGGCAACCACCAGCGATGACAGCGCACCAATCCCCGCTCCTGCCTCGATGGCGGTGCGTACGCTCTCATTCGATGGCAGGACCAGACTGACATTCAGCTCATCGGGCGCGATCCCAAGACGCCGGAGATAGTGTTCCAGCGTAGCCCGCGTCCCCGATCCCAACTCCCGCATCACCCAGACCTGTTTGCGTAGCCATTCCCTGTCAGCATGTTGGGGAACCACGGCGTCGGCCTGCACAATGGTCAGATTATCTTTTCCCAGCGGCCACTGGGCGAGCGCTGGATCATCGACAAGTGCCTCCACGATCCCCAGTTCAGCCTCCCCTTCCCGGACCTTCTTCGCGGCCTCTTCGGTATTGCTGACGGCCAGTTCGACCTTGATCTGCGGATATTTTCTGCGGAAAGCGACCAGAATGGACGGAATCCAGTACGCAGCGATGGTCTGGCTGGCCACAGCGCGGAGTGTTCCGCGCTTCAGCCCGCTGATCTCATCCAGAATGTTTTCTGCCGCAGCGGCCTGCGCGACGACCGCACGGGCCTCGGGCAGAAACAGATGTCCCGCCTCGCTCAGACGGATGCCCCGTCCCACCCGATCAAAAAGCCTGACCCCGTAACGCTCTTCCAGAGCCGCAATAGCCGCCGAGACCGCGGACTGGGTGACGTTCATCGCCCGGCTCGCAGCAGTGACGTGTTCGCGTTCGGCAACAGCGATGAAGAGACGGAGCTGATCAAGAGTCATGGGCAATGGATAGCACAATCAATCGATTTTTCTGATTGGAATCATGAAATTTATGCGTTGGATTGATTGATTGTCCTCTCCCTAAATCTTCACGATCAAGGAGAGCATATCGTGAAGACCCTATCGCCCGCGGGAGACCTCGTGTCCCGCTTTCCGGGAACGGCCCTGTGCATCGGTATTGCGCTTGCGGCTTTTGGTCTCGAGCACGTGGAACGGATCCTGGCTGGTAAAGCCTTTCTGGAGACCCTGAATATCGCGCTCATCCTGGGCGTCATCCTGCGGTCTGTCCGCAAACCCGCAGACACCTTCAATTGCGGGATCAGGTTCTGCTCGAAGACACTCCTCAACATTGCGATCGTCCTTCTGGGCACGACTTTCAGCCTTCAGGCCGTCTGGTCTGCCGGACCTGAAATCCTGCTCGCCGTTCTGGGGATGGTGATCTTCAGCATGATCTTCACCTGCTGGGCCGGACGGATGAATGGACTGTCTCGGAACCAGACCCTGCTCGTGGCCTGTGGCGATTCCATCTGCGGCAATTCCGCAATCATGGCCGCAGCCCCCGCCATTCAGGCATCAGATGAGGATATCGGCGCGACAATCGCCTTCACGGCAGCAGGTGGTCTGGCGGTCGTTCTGGGGCTGCCTGTCCTGCTCCCCTTCCTGAACATGTCCGGGATCGCCAATGGTGCCGTCGCCGGGTTGACGGTCTATGCGGTTCCACAGGTCATGGCGGCGGCCGCACCGTTCGGCCCCGCTGCCCTGCATGTCGGAACGCTCGTCAAGCTCATGCGCGTTCTCATGCTGGGCCCGGTCTGCGCCGTTCTGTCACTGACGGTTCATCGCAACAACGCCCGGACGCAGCCACTGAAACCTTCCGAAACGGGCAAAACCCACAGCCTGTTCCGCCTCGTCCCGTGGTATATCGCGGGCTTCATGGCGATGATCATCGTCCGGTCCCTTGGCGTCATTCCCGAAGCCTGCATCGCTCCCCTCAGCCAGACCGCCACATTCCTGACCATTCTGGCCATGGCAGCACTGGGTCTGGGGATCGATATCCGTTCCGTCTTCCGGGCGGGACGACCGCTGGTCCTGACAGTCGCGATGTCCCTGGCCGGTCTTCTGGGGGCCAGCATCCTGCTGGTCCGGACCCTGAACTGCGCATGAGGCAGTTCAGCCCTGCGGCTGATAGACCCGCCCGTAGCGGTTCGACAGATAGGCGGACAGCAGAATATCTTCCTGACGGACAAAGCCTGCCGACGGAATCTTCCCTTCTGCGAGCAGGTCCAGAACCGCGCAGATGGACCCCGCCGTCGTGAGCTGAATCGCAGTCCGGTATCCGCCCATGAACTCCTGCGCGTGAATGGTCCGGGCCAGTGTTTCCTGCTGCTGCCGACCATCCCGTAGCCCCGTCACGATAACCGACAGCACCACCAGATCCTGAGCCGTTCCGGGAATGGCGTGGGTCAGGATATCCTGAAGGATATGCCGCCGTTCCGACAGCCGCAGATCGGATAGGAGAACCTTCATGATATCGCGATGACCCGGATATCGCATGGTGCGATAATTGAGCTCCCGGACCCGGCCGTCATAGGTTTCGCACAACGAGCCCAGACCGCCGGACGTGTTGAAAGCCTCATAAAGAACGCCATCGACGCCCAGGCTTTCCATGCCCTCAAGAGCGGGAACGAGGATGCGCTTCCCATCCACGATCGCCTCACAGGGTTCGATATATTCGTTGATGAGACCTTCCGTGCTCCAGGTCAGGTTATATCCCAGCGCATTGGACGGAAAACGCGGCAGCGCTCCGACACGCAGCCGGATCGTATCGATCTCGTCGAAATGCCCGGCCAGATCATGTGCGGCAATGGAGACGAAACCCGGTGCCAGACCACACTGAGGAATGAACGCATGCGACGCGCCCTCGGCCAGCGCCTTCACGTCACGGGTGGATGCCACGTCCTCGGTCAGGTCCAGATAATGAACGCCAGCCGCAGCGGCTGCACCCGCGACAGTCCGCGTCAGATGGAAGGGAAGCGCGGAGAGGACGGCGAACTGCCCTTTGAGCAGATCCGGATCAAGGCCCTGGGCGATATCCGCGGTCTGGCGAGCAATGCCTTCGGGCAGTTTCAGGCTGTTGAGATACTCCGCATGACAGTCAAGCAGCGTCACACCATAGCCGCCGTGATGAAGAAGCTCCGCAATGGCTGAACCAATCTTGCCCGCGCCTGCAACCGTAACCTGCTTCATGATCATATCCTGTTCCGGAAGTGTTACGGACAGGATCAGGGTCTGGGCCGACGGATCTCAAGCGGCAGCGTGACGGCAAAAAGCTATTCCCAACGGCAGATTGCCGTCTATAACAGTCAGAATGACGGATCCGATCGATCAGGCTCTTCTCGATATCCTGCGCCGCAATGCGCGAACCCCCACAGCCGCGCTGGCGCGCCGGCTGGGGATCTCCCGCACGACTCTGCAGGGACGCATGGAACGTCTGGAGCGGCAGGGACGGATCCGGGGCTATACGCTTCTCGAAAATCCGGACGAGGATCTGGTGCGCGCCCATGTCTCGATCGTGCTCACACCGCGCCACCGGCAGAAAGTGGAGCGGGACCTGAAAACACTGCCCGAACTGCGGGAACTGCATGCGGTCAGCGGTGCCTCGGACCTGATTGCCCTGCTGGGGGCCGCCACGACCGAAAACATCAATCGCGCCATTGACGATATCGGGCAGATGGAAGGGGTGGAGCGGACCGTCTCCGCCATCATCCTCTCGACGCGTTTTCGCAAAGGGCACTGAGCCAGCCGACTTGTACATCACACGCCTTCAGAAACGGCTTGCTTTCAATATGGACCGCTGTCCACTCTCCCCAAAACAGATGTTTACCGCTCATGACGGAGCCCTGATGCAGACGCCCCCTTCTCTTACCGACGCCATTACGGTCAGCAATCTCCGCAAAACCTACCGGATCCGCGAAGGAGGCAGCTGGCGGGGGAAAACTCGTGATATCGTCGCGCTGGACGGGATTTCCTTTTCAGTCCCGAAAGGCCAGATCGCAGGCTTCATCGGCCCGAACGGCGCGGGAAAATCGACGGCGATCAAGATCCTCTCCGGCATCCTGCGCCCCACATCGGGAGAAGTGCAGGTCAATGGTCTGGTGCCCTGGACGAACCGCATCGCCCATGTGGCGCGGATCGGTGTCGTGTTCGGGCAGCGGACCCAGCTCTGGTGGGATCTTTCGGTCGCCGAAGGCCTCGCTTTGCTGCGCGACATCTACGGCGTGGAACCGGAGCGTTTTGCCCGCAACCGCGCCCGTCTTGCCGATGCGCTCGATCTGGGCGGCATCATGGACCAGTCCGTCCGCCAGCTTTCGCTCGGACAGAGAATGCGTGCCGAAATCGCGGCCTCTCTCATCCATGATCCGGACATCCTCATTCTCGACGAACCCACGATCGGTCTGGACGCCCCGTCCAAGCTCGCCGTGCGGGCTTTCGTGCATGAACTCTGCCGGGACCGCGGCACCACCGTCCTGCTGACGACCCATGACATGCACGACATCGAGGCGCTTGCCGAACGAGTAATCGTCATCGGTCACGGCCGCATCCTCGCGGACAGCCCGTTCGAGGATCTTCGCACCACGACGTTGTCCGAGCGTATTCTGGAACTCGATTTCCATGACACGCCCCCCGAACTGACGCTTCCCGCCGGCGCCCACGAAACCGCGCGTGAGCCCCATAGTCTCACCATCACTTTCGACCCGCATCAGATCCCGGCCCCAGCTCTCGTCGCGCATGTCGGCCATCTTCCGGGCCTCGACGACCTGCGGATCAGCCGCCCCTCGATCGACGAGATCATCACGCGTTTCTATGCGGATCACGCCGCATGAGCCTGCGCCCGTATCTCACGGCCTTCGGTCTGCAATGGAAGATCGGCCTGCGATACCGCATCGCCGTCGTTGCGGGACTGGTGGCGCAGATGTGGTTCGGCGCCGTGACCCTGATGGCCTACGCGTCAGTGTACCATGCCGCTCCGGACGTGCAGGCCCCGCTCTCGCTGCGGCAGGCCATGACCTACACCTGGATCCAGCAGTCACTCTTCACGCTTCTGCCACTCGGCTGCCTGCCTGCCATCGGCGACGCCGCCCGGACAGGCGCCATCGTCTACGATCTTCTGCGTCCGGTCGATATGTGGAACTGGTGGCTGTCTGCCAGCTTGGCGCGACTGCTGGGGAATGCGGTGCCTCGAGCGGTCCTGCTGGCCTGCGTGGCCGGACCGCTTGCCATGCTTGTCGGGCTCGGCGCCTGGAGCCTTGCTGGCCCCGCCAGCCTGATCTCCGCGGTTCTGGCGCTTCTTTCCATCGCACTCGGCGCCCTGCTCTCCGCGACCATCGTGATGTGGTGGAATATCCTCACAGCGCGCACGCTGTCCCCTCTGGGCAGCTATGCCGTCGGAACGCCGCTCGCCGTCCTGCTGTCGGGAATGCTGCTGCCGCTACCGCTCTATCCCGACTGGATCCGGCCTTTCCTGCTCGCACAGCCTTTCGCCGGCATTACCGACATCCCCATCCGCATCTATCTCGGGACGCCCATCCCCGGCGGGATTGCAATGGGGCTGGGGCTGCAGATTTTCTGGCTGGCGGCCCTGACGCTCATCGGACGTCTGTGGATGCGCCAGACCGTGAACCGGCTGGAGGTGCAGGGTGCCTGACATGACGCAATCCCCTTCCCGCACGCTCAGCGGTCCGGGCCTGTATCGCCGCATGGCCGGGGCTTCGATCGTGGCGCAGCTCCGCTATCCCGGCACCTTTGTCATTCAGGCCATCGGCAATTTCGTCACGACACTCCTCAGCTTCTTCGGCATCTGGAGCCTCTTCCATCGCTTCGGCAGCATTGCGGGATGGGATATCGGAACCGTCGCCGTCCTGTACGGTCTTGTGAACGTGGCTTTTGCCGTCGCCGAGACTTTGGGACGCGGCTTTGAGGTCTTTGGAGGCGAATATGTCCGGACTGGGAGCTTCGACCGCCTCCTCCTGCGACCGCGCTCGACATTGCTGCTACTTCTGGGACACGAACTGCGCCTGCGCCCGATCGGACGCTTCCTTCAGGGCCTCTTCGTGCTCATGGCGGGTCTGTGGCTTGCTCCTCATGTCCAGTGGAGCGCAGCGCTGGTGCTGCCCTGGGCCATCGCGGGCGGTGCAGCCATGTTCCTCGGCGTCCTGATCGGACAGGCCGCCCTGTGCTTCATCACTGTCGAGGGGCTGGAGGTCGTCAACGTCCTGACTTATGGCGGTGTGGAGGCCGGACAGTACCCATTGACCATGTTCGGCCGCTGGCTCCGGCGCTTCATCACCTTCGTCCTGCCGCTCGCAGCCGTCTGCTATTACCCGACGCTGTTCAGCCTCGCCCACCCGGACCCGCTTGGCATGCCGACATGGATCGGCGCGCTTTCGCCGGCGGCGGGGTTCGCCTTCCTCGGCATCATGATCCTCGTCTGGAACCGGGCGGTAGCGGGATATGTCTCCAGCGGAAGCTGAGGCCCGGCGCTCAGGATCCCGTGCCCATCAGCGAGACATGGGCGGCGATGATCTTCCATCCTTCGGGCGTCCGGAACCAGGTCTGGCTCTGGCGCCCGATCCGCTCCGCTCCGATCCGCCGGAACTCCAGGTCCACCGTCGCCACATCCCTGCCGATGACGGTAATGACGCGGCGCAGGACCTCCCGCGGGGGCGAACCACCCGTCCTGTTGCGGCGGAATGCCTTGATCTCGTCAAAGCCGTAGAGATTTTCCCCCACTCCGTAACGCACCGTCTCCGGCCCGTCGTAAAACAGCCTGTCCAGTTCCTGCAGTTCATTCTCGCCCAGGGCCCGTTCGTAACGGTCGGACAGGGCCGTGATGTCCCGAAGGATGTCAGGATCGTTCAGAAGCGGAAAACCGGATGACGTCATGGCTGCTCTCCATCATTCAAATGATGCGAAGGATACCAGATCACTGGCAAAAGCCCTTCCCCTGAAGATCCATCAAAGACATTGACCTTTCCTGAAGTCGCGATCCAATAGACTGTCAGGATCAACCTGATCCCGCGCTTTACTCCATTCTCCGTCACGAGTAGGTTTCTGTCATGCGTTACGTCCTTCTTCCCAGCCTGCTTCTGCTTGCCTCATGCTCCGGAACGCCCTGGGTTACCGGTCACACCGACAGCAAATGTATTCGCGAGCAGATGCTGAGCGGCGCCGGCGGCAATCCCCACCCCTTCGCCACCGCTGCCGGCATCTGTGCAGCCACAGCGCGCAAGGATAATGGCGGTCATGACCGGCCGCTGGATGTACGCGATGACACAACCCTTCAGGCGATGGCGGAAAATCCGGATTACAATACCAACCGGCAATCCTTCGTCGCGCGTGATTCAAAAACCCGCATTCCGGGTGGTATCCGCAATATCAATATCGACTGAATTTTCAGGACGGCACGTCCGTCCTTCCCCAGTATTATAATAGAGGAATGAGTTTCATGTTCAGCCATATCATGCTCGGCAGCAACGACATTGCCCGTTCCAAGACATTCTATGATGCGACACTAGGCGTCATCGGCTGCGAACCGGCCGAACCCAATGCCAAGGGCCGCCTGACCTATGCCCATTCCGGCGGTCGTCTGGTCATCACGAAGCCCCTGAACGGCGAACCCGCAACGCCTGCCAATGGCGGTACGATCGGTTTTGCCATGAGCAGCCCCGAGCAGGTCGATGCCTGGCATAAGGCGGGCGTGGAGAACGGTGGCGAGGCGATCGAAAACCCACCGGGTATCCGTCATACGCCGACGGGTGACCTCTATCTTGCCTATCTGCGCGACCCGGACGGCAACAAGCTCTGCGCCCTGTACAAGGCTTCCTGAAACAGGGCCTGACCAACTAACCCCGGCGACAAGGTTGTCTGCCGGGCTGCCCTGCGGCATGAAGAGGCCACTTCATCCCTTTCTTCCTGCCGCAGGTTCTCAAGATGCCCGAACATACTCCCATTGGTCTCGAAAATGGTGCAGCGCCCGTCACGGCACTGACCCATTCGGGCAATTTCCATGTCGACGAGACCATGGGCTATGTCATCCTGCATTACGCCCTCGCCCCGCAGGGTGATCTGCGCGCACGCGTTCTCAACGAAAAATCCACCGACCGCCTGACCTTCATCCGCACCCGCAATCCGGATGTCATCAAGTCGGCCGATATCGTCTTCGACGTCGGCGGCCTCTATGACCCCCCGCATGGCCGCTACGACCACCACATGAAGGACAAGCCCCTTCGCGAGGACGGCACGCCTTACAGCGCCGCCGGTCTGCTGTGGAAGGATTACGGTCACGCCGCCATCCGCAACATCCTCAAGACCCCGGCTGATGATGCCACAGTGGACCTGATCTGGCAGAGCCTCGACAAGTCCCTGATCCTGCCGATCGATCAGGATGACAATGGCGTGGTCAAGATGGGCAAGCTGTCGCTGGCGGATATCGTCTCCGCCTGCAGCCCGCCCTGGGACACGGCTGAACTCTACGGACGCCAGGAAGCCCGCGCCCGGGAATCCCTCGGTTTCGCCAATGCCGCCACAGCCGTCGCATCGCACCTGACGAATGTCGTGGACCGTGTTCGCGCCAGCCTCAAGGCAACGGACCGCGTTCTGGCAGCTTATGAAAATGCCGAAGACAAGCGCATTCTCGTCATGGGCACCGGCATGCCGACCGAAAAGGTCATTTTCGAACATGACCTGCCCGTCGTGTACGTGGTCTCTCCCGCCGGTCCGGAGCAGTGGAACGTCAAGGCAGTACCTCCCGTCCGCGGTGATTTCGGGCAGCGCGTCTCCCTTCCCGAAGCCTGGGGCGGTCTGGAGCGGGAAAAGCTGGCGGCTGTCTCCGGTGTCTCCGACGCCGTGTTTGCCCACCCTGCCCGCTTCATCTGCGGTGCGGGCAGCCGCGAAGGCGCCATCCGCATGGCACAGCTGGCTCTGCAGATCGCCGGGGCCTGAAAAACAGAAAAGGACGCTATGACAGACCATCGCGTCCTTTCCCCGCCCAGACGTCTCGCTGATCAGACCAGAAGACAGAAAACCGCCGCCGCGACACAGCCCGTCACCGGCAGTGTCAGCACCCAGACCATCACGCCCTTCATCAGCCTCGACCAGACGGTCGGCTTGAGCGAAATAGTATAGATGGCAATTGCAGCAGCATTGGCGATGCTACGAACAGACCAGTATACGGCATCTACTGTACGAGCGCTTTCAGAAGTGCCTTGAGAGCCTTCTGGGCCGCTTTCGATCCCCATTCCTGCAGCAGTTTCCGGGAGCGGGGCTGTCTCGAAAGGGCTTCCGGTGTTTCCCGGATCGGCGGCATGGCACTGACGTGGTCCTTCAGGGACGCCGGAAGCGCGGGAAACGGATCAATCCCCACAAGTTCGGTCAGAAGCGCCACACTTGTAATCCGGCAGGTCGGACGGCGCGTGTTCAGACACACATACGCCCCCATCCCGTTAGCCGCCGGATCATAGATCGCTTTCCAGGTCACGGCAGGCACCGGAATACGCCCCGCCCCGATCGTCCGGGTCTGATCCGGATCATAACCCGGTCCGGTCACGACAAAGATTTCCCCTTCCTGCCGGGCCCAACCCCGGACAGCGCTCTCCACCCCTTCCCATGGCCCTCGGTTCAGCTCCGCAGTCTGCGGGACGATGTTCGACAGCAGGAAGGATTGCTGCTGTGCCTGCACACCGGGCTCGTCCCCGCTGGGTGTCATGTGCCCGCGGTCGTAACCCGAAGACCTGTAATCCTCGAGCGCCGCCCGCATTCTCACAGGAAGGCGCTCATCAGGGTAAAAACTCCCCTGCCGCCGTGTGCCGTCCGCGATTTCCAGATTTTCTTCCGTCAGATCCTCGGCCGACCATAGCGGCCCCTTCGTGCTTTCCGAAGCAAGCACCGCATAATCCGCATTACACAGCTGAACCGTCCCGATCCGGAGCGTTTCATTCAGCACCTGGGGTGCAACACCATCAGCGAACATATCCGGACAGGACACAGCCTGCGCCGGAAGCACGACAAGAAGGACACAGATCGGAAGATACAACAGGAAATTCAATAATACCTCGCATACCCGGTTCCGCAGTATCCATCCGGGACTGTCCCGGTGTTAGTGGATCAGGGAACCCCGCACAACCGACTGATTTTCCAATTTCTTTCTTCAGAAGCCCTCGTCCGTTCCGGGATGCTTCTCCTTGCAGGCGATGAAAACTCCGCATCATCCATTGGCGTTACAGAGGAAAGTCGGGATATGCCTGATGCTGCGGAGCACGGAGCCCGCATGACAGGAAAGCGGAGACAGACCATCCTCAAGATGAAAACCCTGATCGGCGTCATGCTTCCGGCACTCCTTGCCACAGGCGTTCCGGCCCAGTCTGCCACACTCCATCCGCTTGCACCGATTGCCCAGGCGGAAATGGGAAACAGCACCCACGCCGCCCTGTCCGCACAAGGGGTTGTTGCCACCCTGGACGTCCGTCGGACCTCGCGCTGCAACGTGCCTGTCGTCTGGGCCGATGCCGATACCAGCCCGGCCTCTCCGTGCAGCATGGCCTTCCTGACACTCAGCCAGCCCGGCAACACACACTCCCACCCCGCCTCATTCCCCCTGACGCCTTACGGCACCGAGGATGACGGCATGGCGCAGCTGAAGATGTCTCTACGGCATCTGGACGCGTCATCGCCTTTCCCGCAAGTCATGGTCTCCGCCTATACCGGCGGTGCCCATTGCTGCTCGCTCACATCCATATTCGATCTGCGCCCCGATGGAAGCTCCGGCAGAAACTGGCAGCATCTCGAACTTGGAGCGATGGACGGCGACGGGGAACCGGACGTCGTGGATATCGCCGGAAACGGGCAACAGGAAATCCTGACCTCCGATCAGTCATTCCTCTATGCCTTCGCATCGCATGCCGGGTCCGAAGCCCCTGTCGTCATCGCACGCTACCACGATGGCGTCCTTGAAAACGTCACGCGCGATCCGGCCTACCGGGACTATCTTGCGAAGGATCTGGCGGACAGACGACGCAACTGGATCAAGTCCGGACGTTTCGAGCCCAATGGCTTTCTGGCCTATGAAGTCGCGACCATGGCCAATATGGGCCGGTTCGCGGAAGGCTGGCGCGACATGCTAGCCCATGCACAGTCCACGAAAGAGTCCGGCTTCGGCCTCTCGGCATGCGATCTCAAACCGCCCGCTGAAAAGCAGAACGGCCATGCCTGTTCCGCCAATGAAAAGGAACTGCTCCCCTTCCCGCAGGCCCTGTCCCTTTTCCTCGTCCGCGCGGGATACATCACGCCAGAGCAGATAGCCTCCGTGACGGACAATCATGAAGCTGCTTCGGTGCCCACGCCCGTTCCCCCCACGGCCACGCCGCACGAGGCCCCGAACCCGCCCTCATCCGCCGCAGCCCAACCACCCGAAAGGGACCAGGCCCTCTCCGCTTCGGCTGTTCCCGCGAAATCCAGGGGGCTGTTCGCGGTTCTCGGCGTTCTGGGACTGGCGCTCTATCTTGTTCCGGTCCTGATCGCCTACCGCCGCAATACGATCCGTCAGCATCGGATTGCGATAATAACCGTGCTTCTGGGCTGGACGCTCATCGGGTGGGTTGCGGCGCTGATCATGGCACTCAACGAACCCACCCGGACACGGTAAGGTTCATCAGTCCGGGATCTGCGGCATCCGCGCCTCGCGCAATGTCATGCCGCAGACCCGGTTCCAGGACGCGCTCTTGGGCGCCCCGATCCGCTGGGACAGATAGATCCCCGTATGCCCCGAACAGGCATAGGCCACGAAACATCCGGTCGCGAAATAGACGATATCTCCGGCCCCGAAGAGTTCCACACCCATTAGCGTACAGGCCAGAGGCGTGTTCGCGGCACCCGCAAAGACCGACACGAACCCGACGGCCGCCAGCAGATCCACCGGAACATGCAGCAGGAACGCAAGAATGTTCCCCGACGCCGCCCCCAGAAAGAACAGCGGCGTGACTTCGCCGCCCTTGAACCCGGTCGCCAGAACCGTGACCGTGAAAACCAGCTTCCAGAACCAGGACCACGGATAAATCGTCGGCCCGAAGAAACTGACGATCGACGCCCCACCCGGCTCCGCAGGCAGAACGCCCAGCCCCAGATAATCCCGGTTTCCGACGATCATGACCAGAAGAATGGTCAGAATGCCGCCGATCGCCGGACGCAGCCACGGTGTCTTGCAGAGCTTTTTCATGAACGCCGCCAGACGGTGCACGCTCTCGGCGCACACCCGGCTCAGCAGCCCGAACGCCAGCGCGGCGATGGCAACGCGCACTACAAGCATGATGTCCACATGCGAGACGGAGCCATCAGAATTCAGTGTCCCCTGAAACACCAGCGGATAGGACGCATGATGGATCCCCCAGGCACGACAGGCCCAGTCCGCAATGACCGATGACATCGCGGCGGGAAGAAGAAAACGGTAGTCCAGCCGCCCGAGCGTCAGGACTTCAAGGGCGAACACGGCGCCAGCGATGGGTGTCCCAAAAACGGCACCGAATCCCGCTGCAATGCCGCATGTCAGCAGAACACAGGTTTCCGGCGCCCGCAGCCTGAACAGTCTGGCCGTGGCACTGGCCAGACTTCCGCCGACCTGGATCGCCGTCCCTTCCCGTCCCACGGAAGCGCCGAACAGATGGCTCACCACCGTGGCAATCAGCACGAACGGCGCCATCCGCAGCTGAACGCCCGCCCCCGGTTCATGGATTTCATCCACGATCAGGTTCGCCCCGGCCTCAACATCCCGGCCGAACCAGAAGTAACACAGCCCGACCGCCACACCTGCCAACGGAAGCCCGAACAGCAGAACCGGATGCTCGATCCGCAGCGAAGTGGCGCGTTCCAGAAGCCACAGGAACAGGGCACACGCACTGCCGATACAGACCGACAGCACAACAAGCACCGCGCTCAGACGAACAATGCTGAAAATGCCGGGGAAACGGGGCTGATTCTGAAGTTCACTCATAACGGACGCAGTTCTCCTGTCTTGTCCGAAGGGGACGAGGGACAGGAATCATCAGCTTCCGGATGAAGCGGTTCGACCGGGAGCGGTCAGGCAGAATCCATTGCCTTCTGCCTCATGAAAAGCCGTGAAGGCCCCAACCTGTCAAGAGATGACAAGGTTTTTAGGGAGAGACACTTTTCGGCATGACGACGCTATGCCACCGTCTGCGTAACAAAAACGAACGGTCCGTTCCGTTTCCCATCATTCAACCGTTTCAAGGAACTGCGTTTCATGCGCCGTCTTCTGGTTCTCACAACGCTGCTTGCAGGCCTGCCCCTCGCGCTCCCCGCCCATGCTGAAAGCACGTTTTCCTTCGCTACGACACCGGGTCAGCTTCCCAAGACCGTCGTGCCGACGGACTACATCATCGATCTGACAACCGACATGGAGCATCTGACGCTTCAGGGCGATGAGATCATCCGGGTTGAAGTGCAAAGCCCGACCGCCGACGTCACGCTCAATCAGGCCGGTCTCAAACTGGCCAGCGCCCTTCTGGACAACTCCCAGAAGGCCGAAATCCGTCAGGATGATGCCGCCGAAACCGTCACCCTGCACTTCCCGGCCCCCGTTCCCGCCGGCGTCCACACGCTGGCCATCAAGTATTCCGGCCCGATCCTGAAAACACCGAACGGCATCTATATCGACGACTACACGGACCCCGCAGGCAAGCCGAAGCGGATGCTGGTCACGCAGTTCGAGGTCGCGGACGCCCGCCGGATGTTCCCGGGCTGGGACGAACCCGCCTTCAAGGCAACCTATCAGTTGAACGTCACGCTGCCGTTTGAATACGCGGCTGTCAGCAACATGCCGATCATCGGCACGACGCAGCAGGATGCCAAGACAAAGCGCGTCTCCTTCAGCCCGACGCCCCGCATGTCGAGCTACCTGCTAGCACTGGTGGCCGGCGACATGGCCTCCGTGGACGGCAAGGCGGACGGCACGCCCATTCGCGTCTTCGCGCCAAGCGGCCTTGAAAGCCAGGGGACCTACGCTCTGGGTGCTGCCGAGAAGATCCTGCCCTATTACAACGACTATTTCGGCATCAAGTATCCGCTGCCGAAGATGGACATGCTCGCCATCCCCGGCAACTATCAGGCCGGCGCGATGGAGAACTGGGGCGCGCTGACCTATATCGACAACGTCCTGCTGTTTGATCCGAAGAACAGCACACCGCGCACCCGCGAACTGATCTATGAAGTCGTCGCGCATGAAATGGCACATCAGTGGTCCGGCGATCTAGTGACCATGGGCTGGTGGGACAATATCTGGCTGAACGAAGGCTTCGCCTCCTGGATGGAAATCAAAGCGACGGACAAGATGAATCCGGACTGGGACATCTGGCCGCGTCAGCATGAGACCCGCGAAGCCACGATGGCCACGGACGCCCTGTCCACGACCCATCCGATCCAGCAGGTCATCCACAACGTCAGCGAAGCCAATTCCGCGTTTGACGGCATCAGCTACGGCAAGGGCGAGCTGGTCATCCGCATGATGGAAGGCTGGCTTGGCGAAGACCATTTCCGCGACGGGATGCGCGCTTACATGAAGGCCCATGCCTTTGGCAACGCGACCAGTCAGGATCTTTGGAACGCGCTCTCCGGCACATCCGGGCAGGATGTCGGCAAGGTCGCCCGCAGCTTCACCGAACAGCCCGGTATTCCGCAGGTCAATGTCGCGGCCGTCTGCAAGAACGGCCAGACGACCTATACCCTGACGCAGAGCCGCTTCACGATCCACGACCCGAATGCGAAGGCCCTGACCTGGAACATTCCGGTTGTCGCCGGCGGCCCCGGCCTTGAAACCCGCAAGCTGGTGCTTGGTGCGGAACCCGCCACCTTCACCCTGCCCCGCTGCAATGCGCCCCTCAAGCTCGATCTGGGCGAGAGCGGATATTACCGCGTGCATTACGACGATGCTGCCTTCGCCCCGATCGCCGCATCGATCTCAAAATTTGCTCCCGTCGACCGCGCCAACATCCTTGGTGACCAGTTCGCGCAGTTCCGGGCCGGGCATGGCGCGCTGTCCTCCTATTTCGACCTCGTGGACCGGCTGACCGCCGCGCATGAGACCGATATCGCCACGCTCGAGGAAATCATCGGCAAGCTGGAAATGCTCGATTTCTATGAAATTGGCAGCCCGGACCGCCCTGCATTCCAGGCCTATGCCCGCAGCCGCCTTGCCCCGGTCCTGAAGCGTCTCGGCTGGGACCAGAAGCCACATGAAAGCGTGCTGGACACGATGCTGCGCCCGTCCGTCATCTCGGCACTCGGCACCTTCAATGACCCGGCTGTGCTGACTGAGGCCAAGCGCCGTTTCGCAATCTGGCTGAAGAACCCGGCCTCCCTGCGTCCCGATCTGGTCGGTACGGTCTCGGCCCTTGCGATGAAGCATACCGACGCCGCAACCTACGAAATCATGGCCAAGAAGGTCCGTGACACCCAGGCGACCGAACTCAAGCTCCGCCTGTTCCAGGCCCTCGCCAATGCCACGGACCCCGACCTGATCCGTCGCAACGTGGAACTGGCCTATAGCGGCGCCATCCCGAACGGTCGTATTTCCATGGCACTGTCACAGATCGCCTCTGCCAGCGAAAATCCGGACCTCGTCTGGAAGCTGGTCCGCCAGCATGAGGCCGAGATCCGCACGCATCTGGCTCCCTGGTCACAGGACGGGTTCCTCCCCGCCATCGCAGGACATTCCAACAATCCGGACATTCTGGCCGAGCTTCAGAAGGATCCGTCTTCCAGCAAGACGACCGGCGCGAAGATTGCCACGGCCCATGCCCTCAACACAGTTGCCGCCCGTCAGGAAGCGGTTCAGGCGACCCAGAGCCAGATCCACGACTGGCTTGCCGCTCGCGTCCACTGACGACAACGCTCAGGCGAGGCGGAAAAGATCCGCCTCGTCCCTGTCCGGGGCGGTCAAACTGTTATAGGGATGGCGCTCCCGTTTTACCGCCACCGGACCATCCTGCCCCATGCTTCAGATCGAAAACCTTGTCTTCAACGCCTGGGGACGACAGTTCTTCAATCGTGCAAGCGCCAACCTGCCCAACCCGTCCAAGGTGTCTCTGGTCGGCCGGAACGGCGTCGGGAAATCCACACTTTTCAAACTGATCAAGGGCGAGCTTCAGCCGGATTCCGGTGAGATCGTCATCCCCCGCGCCGCCCGCGTGGCGACCGTGGATCAGGAACACCCCGCCACTCCCATCAGCCTGATCGACACGATCCTCGCCGCCGACACGGAACGCGCTGCCCTCATGGCCGAGCTGGAAACGGCCGATCCGGAGCGGATGGGCGATATCTGGATGCGCCTGATCGAAATCGACGCCGACAGCGCGCCCTCCCGTGCAGCGGAAATCCTCAATGGTCTGGGCTTCTCCACGGCCGACCTCGATCGCCCGATGGCCGAATTCTCCGGCGGCTGGCGGATGCGCGTGGCACTCGCCGCCGCGCTGTTTGCCGAGCCCGACCTGCTGCTGCTCGATGAGCCGACGAACTATCTCGATCTCGAAGGCGCTCTGTGGCTGGAAGCGCGCCTTGCCCGCTATCCGCATTCCGCGCTCATCATCAGCCATGACCGCGAACTGCTGAACAATTCCGTCGATTTCACGCTGCATGTCACGGAAGGCAAGCTGGAACTCTATACCGGCGGCTATGACGATTTCGAACGCCAGCGCGCGGAGAAGATCCGCCTGCAAAGCGCCACCCGCGCCAAGCAGGAAGCCGAACGCGCGCATCTGCAGTCCTTCGTGGACCGCTTCAAGGCCTCGGCCGCCAAAGCCGCCCAGGCCCAGAGCCGCGTCAAGCGCCTAGCCAAACTCGCCCCGATCGAAACCACGATCGAGGCTTCGGTCTCGCCGTTCCTGCTGCCCTCGCCCGCCCGTCCGCTGGCACCGCCGCTGATCCGGCTGGAAAATGTGGAAGTCGGCTATGGCGATGATCCGGCCATCCTGCGCGATCTGAACCTCAGGCTGGACGTGGATGACCGTATCGGCCTACTTGGTGTCAACGGTGCAGGAAAATCCACTTTTGCGAAAATGATCGCAGGCGCTCTCGAAGTCCGTTCCGGAGAGGTCTCCCGTTCGCCCCGGATCGAGGTCGGCTGGTTCCATCAGCACCAGATCGAAGCGCTCGATCCCGAACAGACCCCGCTCGACATCATGCGTGAGGCACGCCCGACCGACAGCGACCAGTCCCACCGCTCCCGCCTGGCGCAGTTCGGCATCCATTTCGAAAAGCAGGGCACCAAGGTCGAAGCGCTTTCCGGCGGCGAGCGCGCGCGCCTGCTGCTGAACATGGTCGCCATGGCCGCCCCGCATCTGCTGATCCTCGATGAGCCGACCAACCATCTGGACATCGACAGCCGCCGCGCCCTGCTGGACGCCCTGAACAGTTACGAAGGCGCGGTCATCCTCATCACCCATGACCGCTCGCTTATGGAACTGGTTGCGGACCGGCTCTGGCTGGCCGCGGACAACCAGATCGTCCCCTTCGATGGCGACATGGACGATTATGCGAAGTTCGTCATCGAGCGCGCCAAAGGTGGAACATCCGCCCCTTCCCAGAGCGCGGCAAAGGAAAAGCGCTCCAAGGGCAAGAAAAAGAAGACCAAATAAGAAAATACAGGAATCATTATTGAGGAGGGCTGTATTTGAATAACCCCTCCTCGGTATCCTGTCTCCAATATGAAAATCGTTAAATACCCACGACAGGATAGTAAATATACTTCCATGAAGCGTGGTAAGTTGTTATTCTGATCCATAAATAATGTGTAATTTTCGTTATTTTTGAGATATATCAATTTTCAAACTTCCGTGAACGCGTAAGTCTCTCCTGACGGGCAGTTCCCATCGACGTGCCCGGCATGGCGGTCGGGTAACTGATGGAATTCCTTGGACGGATTTTAGGAAGGGAAAAGTGTGTCTCCTCTCGGTGGCCTGAAGATCACGGGAAATTACCTGCCCAGACGGTACAGACTACTCTTGGGCGCTGTCTTCTTCATTGGCTCCCCCCTTCCTGCCTTTGCCCAGAGCGCCGATGACCAAGAACTGGCCGCGATCAAGGCAGAGATGCGCATGCTCGAAGGCCGCCTTCAGGCCATCGAGCAACGCCGCCATGCAGGATCCGCCTCCCATGCGGCCCGTCCGAATACCCCGAAAACCTCCGTCGCGCGCAGGATGCCGATAAAGGGCGAGACCCCAAAAATCGAAACCGCCCGCGCGGCAACATCGCCGTCCTCTCCGGCCAGCAGCATTCCCCGCCCCAACAGCGGGATCATGCCGGTTTCAACGGCAGGCTTCGCCCCTGACAGTGTTACGGCAGCTCCCGCAACGGTCCCGGCGACCCCGATCGTTACGCCGGCCCCCCAGACACCGCCGCCGCTGTTCCAGTGGCTGGGTAACCAGCACAACGAGGCGCACCGGACATCCATCGACCTGACATCGTCCAGTCCGCTCGCCATTACCCAGACGGAAGTGGATCATCTTCCGCCGGTCTTCCAGATCGGCAATCTGACGGTCAGGCTGGGTGGATTCATCGATTTCTCCAACATCTGGAGAAGTTCGAACATGACCAGTGGCCCTGCGACGGCGTGGAACAATTTTCCGTATGCCAACAGCCCCAATCACGGGCTGAGCGAAGAGCGTTTCTCGGCGCAGCTCACCCGTTTCTCCACGCTGCTGGAAGCCAATCCGACCAAGTCCGTGCGTCTTCAGGCTTATGTCGAAAGCGATTTCGGCGGGTCTGGCGGGACGACCAACAGCGTGCAGATCAACGGTTATACACCCCGTCTGAGGCAGGGATATTTCACCTTCACGGAGAAGGACTGGGGACTGCACGTCCTCATGGGCCAAGCCTGGAGCCTGACGACCAATTACGCCAAGGGCGTCATTCCCCGTCAGGAACAGCTTCCGGCCGTTACGGATAACAACCAGATCCCAGGCATCACCTTTACCCGCGTGCCGCAGATCCGCATTGCCAAGGACTGGGACAGGAAATACTGGCTGGCCCTGTCGATCGAGGACCCTCAGGCGACAGTCGGTTTCTCCGATGCGCTCAGTTCGGGCGGAACGCTTCCCGCGAGCTACGGACATCTCACCGGACCGACGGTCTATTACGCCAATGCCGGTGGCGTTCTGCTGAACCCGAACACGCAGTACAGCTACAACCCCGCGCCCGATATCGTTCTCAAGACGGCGGTTGATACGTCATTCGGGCATTATGAGGTCTTTGGCCTTGCGCGCTGGTTCCGTGGGCTGGTTCAGCCGGCTGGCGAAAACCATACCCACAAAAGCACGCAGTTCGGCGGTGGCGTGGGCGCTGGCATGACCGTGCCGCTCGGGACGGACAAGCTTCAGCTGACCGGAAACGTGCTCGCCGGTCAGGGTGTCGGGCGTTACGGACCCAGCCTCATTCCCGATACGACCTTCGACAGCAACGGCAATCCCACTCCGATCCCGGAAATCATGGGTTCGCTCGGGCTGGTCGGGCATCCGGCACGCTCCGTGCTGCTTTATACCTATGGCGGTGTGGAGAGCGCGGGACGCCGCACCTATCTGGGCGCCGATGGCATCCAGCATGGCTATGGCGCGACGGACCTGAACCTCTCCGGCTGTGAATACGAATTCGGAACGTGCTCCGCCCAGACGAGAACGCTGGCCTCCCTGACGACGGGCGGCTGGTGGCACTTCCTGGACGGCCATTACGGCAGTGTCATGGGCGGGCTTCAGTACACCTACATCCGGAAGTTCGCCTTCAAAGGCAATGACGGCGCGGGTCATGCCGTCGACCCCACGACTTATGGACATACGGTGTATGTGACCTTCCGTTATTATCCCTTCCAGCAATAACATCTGGTAGAATATTCACATTACCTGACAAATCATTCCAATCGGCAAACACCCTTTTCCCAAGACTTTCGCGCCCTCACAGTCATGGTTTCCGGTCTGACAGGCCAGCCATGACACTCTGGAGAATTTCATGTCTGGCACAACAACTCAGGCGCCGCCCAAGCCCCTGAATCCGGCTCCGACGCAACCGCAGAAACTTCAGCCGCTTTATGTGCTGTCGTGGTTCCTGTGCGCGCTGTTCTACTTCTATCAGTATGCCATCCGTTCCGCCCCCGGCATCATGCAGGATGAGCTGACGCAGGCCTGGGGCAACAGTCATCTCGGCCTGATGATCGCGTCCTATTACATCGTCTACGCGCTGATGGCGCTTGCCGTGGGCGTGCTGCTGGACCGCTATGGCGCCCATGCCATCATGCCGATGTTCATTGCCATCACGGGCGTGGGCTGTCTGATCTTCGGCCAGGGCAGCCTGGTTGCGGGTATTGGCGGTTACATCATCCAGGGCATCGGTGCGATCTGTGCCTTCGTCGGTGCGTCCTATGTTGCGGCGCGCTATCTTCCGGCCCGGACGCTGGCGCTTTTCGTCGGTCTGACGCAGTGCATGGGTATGGCCGGGGCCGCCTTCGGCTCCAAGCCGACGCGCATCCTGATCGATCCGCATGGTTCGTTCCACATCCCCTGGCAGTCGGTCTGGCTGGGCTTTGGTGTCATCGGGCTCCTGCTGGCTGTGGCAGTCTTTTTCGTCATGCCGCGCGATACGGGTGACAGCGCCCAGCATCATGGCGATTTTTCCATGGCCAACCTGCTGCGTCCCTTCAAGATCATCTTCTCCAACCCCCAGAGCTGGATTGCCGGTCTTGCCGGTGGCCTGCTCTTCGTGCCGACCACGATCGGTGCTCTGGGCTGGGGGGCTCTGATGCTGAGCAAGGGAGAGCACACGACGATGGGCTTTGCGGCCACGGACGTTTCGATGGTCCCCATCGGCTGGGTTATCGGCTGCCCGCTTCTGGGCTGGATTTCCGACAAGATCGGCCGCCGCAAGCCTGTCCTGATTGGTGGTGCACTGGTGCTGCTGGCAGCGTCGCTCTGCGCACTTTACGTGCCGGTCGGCGTTATGCCGCACTACTCCGTGGCGCTGATCATGGGTATTGCGTCCGGTGCGGCCATGATCCCGTTCTCCTCGATGAAGGAAGTCAATCCGCCCGAGGTCAAGGGAACGGCCGCCGGTGTCATGAACTTCCTCGTGTTCGGCACGACCGGCATCATGTCGCCGCTCGTTTCCGCCCTGATGGGCAAGGATGCGCCGGAGACGATGGAACAGTTCCATACGGCCTTCCTACCGCTGGTCATCGGCATCGGAATTGCCATTCTGCTCGGCTTCCTGCTCAAGGAAACCGGATGGAAAGTCCACAAGACCTCCTGAGTTTTCCGGACGGTCCGAAAAAGAAAAACGGCCCACTCTCGTGGGCCGTTTTTCTATGCGCCTTTTCAAACGGACGATATGAAAAGCAGCCTCTTACTTCGCGGCCGCCTTCTCAAATGCTCCGGCAATTGTCAGCGTCACGTCATCGCCAACATACGGAACATACTTTTTCACGCCAAAATCGCTGCGGTGGATCGTCGCTTCTGCCTGGAAGCCGACCGTATAGGCCTTGTCCATCGGATTGACGCCTGCGCCCACGAAATGGACGTGCAGGACTTCCGGGTGCGTGACGCCATGAAGCGTCAGATTGCCGGTCACCAGAGCCTCATCCGTGCCCGTGCGGCGGACCTGCGTCGAGACGAAGGTCGCATCCGGATATTTCGCGACATCGAACCATTCACTGTTCTTGAGTTCACCCGTCAGAACCGTGCTGGTGGTTGAAATGCTCGAAACCGGGATGGTCACGTTCAGGTGCGAGGCCTCCGGATGGGCCGTATCAAGCTGAAGCGCGCCGGTGACGCCAGAGATCTGGCCGGAATAATAGGTGAAGCCGAAATGCAGCACGGAAAAGCCGATCTGCGTATGGCTGGTCTCGACCGTATAGGCGCCGGACTGCACCTCAGCAGGGTTGGCGGCATAAGCCGTGGAAGACAGGAGAACGAGAGCGAACGCAGCGCCTGCGCTCTTGAGAAGACGTGTTTTCATGATGTCATGATCTTTCTTGATGAAGTGAGTTGAAGAGGTCAGCCGAACCGGAAACCTGACAGGGCTTTCCCCATGACGATATCGTTGTAATCGCGATGGCCCGCGTCGGTTCCCGCGGCGCCAGCGGCGAACATCAACGGCAGGAGATGTTCCGGCTGAGGGTGGCACTCCCGCGCAAACGGGGCGTGCTCCCAGTCCAGCAGGCTTTGTGTGCGACGAGCGGGCGGAGCCTCGACCGCCTGCTGAAGCCATGTGTCGAACGCGACGGATTGCGCATCCGATACGGCATCGGGGCGCATCAGATGGCGCATGTTGTGGTAAGTCATGCCCGTGCCCACAATCAGGATGTTTTCGTCCCGCAAAGGCGCCAGCATCTCCCCGAATTGCAGGACGCCTGCGGCATCCAGCGACCCTGGCAAAGAAATCTCCACAACCGGGATATCTGCATCGGGAAATGCGAGCATAAAGGGAATGAACACCCCGTGATCCAGTCCACGCGTGGCATTTTCCGTACAGGCTACGCCACGCTCGCGCAGGAGATCACGGATTTTTCCCGCAACGGTCGGCGCTCCGGATACGGGATATTCAAGCTGATAGGTGTGAGGCGGAAAGCCGTAATAATCGTAGATCAGCGACGGATGGGCCGCTGATCCGACGACCATATCCGACGTCTCCCAATGACCGGACATGACCACAATGGCGTCCGGACGACGTGCCAGGGAGGGCCCTACAGAACGGAGATAGGCTGCCATGCGATCCCATGTCGTTCCCCACTCCATGAAGAAGCACGGGCCACCTCCATGCGGCAGGAAAAGAACGGGTTGCCGCGTCGTGTCCTGATTGTTCAGGGTCATGGTGAGTGCCTCCGTTCCGTACGATAGGACTGATCTTGCCACCCTCACCCGAAAAGAATAATTCCCTGATCCGGGATAGGATCTGACACCAGGAGTGTGAAGTGAATGCTTGATCGCTTCACGGGCATGCAGGTTTTTGCAAAGGTCGTGGCTCAGGGCAGCTTTTCAGGAGCCGCACGCTCGCTGGGTCTGTCGCAGACGATGGTCACGAAACATATTGCCGCGCTGGAAAGCCGGCTGGGGATCTCGCTGTTCCATCGCAGCACGCGCAGGCTGTCGCTGACGGAACCGGGGCGTCTCTTTTTCATCCGCAGCCAAAAAATCCTGACGGATCTGGAAGAGATGGAACAGGAAGTCTCGGCGGAAAACCAGGAGCCACGCGGGCTTCTGCGCCTGAATGCGCCGGTCTCGTTCGCCATCCGGCATGTCGGGCCGATCCTGCCGGAATTCAGCCGACGCCACCCCCTCGTCACGGTCGAACTGGGGCTGGATGACCGGAGGATTGATCCGATTACCGAAGGATGGGATCTGACGCTGCGTATCGGGCGGATGCCATCGAGCGCGTTGCGGTCGCGCCGGCTGGCGCAGGTCGATTTCGTGGTCTGCGCGGCGCCGTCCTATCTGGAAGAGTGTGGCACGCCCCGCAGCGTTGCCGACCTGCCTAACCACCGCTGTCTGGGCTATACGCTCGGCGACGAAATCAGCAGTGCGCGCTGGAGCTTTGGTGCGAATGGTGAACGCACGGTCCCGGTGAGTGGTCCCATGCATGCCAATAACGGCGATATCCTGCGCGAAGCTGCCGTGGCCGGACAGGGCATCATCTATCAGCCGACGTTCATCGTTTCGGATGAGTTGAAATCAGGCCGGCTGGTCTCGCTGCCGCTTGATGTGCCCGTCATGACGGGGCCGGAACTGCATGCTGTCTATGCTCCGACGCCTCATGTCCCGCTCAAGATCCGGGCGATGATCGATTTTCTGGTTGAACGCTATGGCTCAGTTCCGCCCTGGACGATCTGACGGAACCGGAGAAAGCGTGCCTTACTGGACTGTGGCCGGAGCGTTTTTCTGACGGATCGCTGCGAATTCGGAACCGGCATTCCATTGTGGCCAGTCATGCGAGAAGGCCACATCATGCCCGACTTTCCACACGGCCCAGACGTCCTGCGCGGCACCACGCACATCCCAGTCCGGGCTCCAGGCATCGCAGGCCTGATGGTAGCAGGCCATGTAGGCCGTCAGCCACTTGCCACCCGCTTCCGTTCCGCCCTTCAGAAGATCGAACTTGCCGGCCATATCCATGACCGCAAGAACCGGGACGCCGGCACGCGCGAAGGGGAGATGATCCGCGCGATAGAATGCGCCACGCTCGGGCATGGCTTCCGGCTGTGCGGTACGGCCCTGAAGGGCCACGGCGGCCGCAAACTGCTCCTGAAGCGTGTCCTGCCCTGCCCCGATGATGAAGGCGTTATGCGCAGGCCCTGCCATCTGGAGCACGTCCATCGTCAAATTGGCTGCCGTCTTGTCCAGCGGCGCCAGCGGATGGGCGACGTACCAGCCTGATCCCAGAAGACCGCGTTCCTCGCCCGTCCAGGCTGCGAAACGAATAGTGCGGTCAGGCTTCGGTCCGGCCTTGAAGGCCCGGGCGATTTCGAACAGCGCTGCAATTCCCGAGCCGTCGTCGATCGCACCGCGTCGAATGACAGTGTTGCCCTGCGCGTCGGTGCTCTTGCCGTAAGCGTCCCAGTGGGCACCGAACATGACCGTCTCGTCCGGATATTTCGCACCCGTGATCTTGGCGAGCACGTTCTGGCTTTGCAGACGATCGACCGTGACCGGCAGGTCGGCTGAGAACGTCGTGTGCTTCAGCGTGACGGGACGGAAGCTCTCGGAACGGGCCTTGATGCGCAGGGTATCAAGATCCAGCCCAGCCTGCTGGAAGAGCGCGACCGCGGCCTTGCCTTCAAGCCAGCCCTGCACGGGAACGGGGCGACTTTCAGCGGCCGCATGTTCCACGTCATACGCCTCCCCGCCCGGAGCCACGACCGTGCTCCAGGGATAGGACGCGCCTGCCGTGTCGTGCACGATCAGGGCAGCGACGGCACCACGCCGGGCGGCTTCCTCGTATTTGTAGGTCCAGCGGCCGTAATACGTCATGGTCTTGCCGCCGAAGCGACCGGCAACGGGTTCACCGGGAGCCGCATCGAAATCGGGATCGTTGACGAGGAAAACCGCAACCTTGCCCTTCAGATCAACGCCCTTGAAATCATCCCAGTGGCGCTCCGGCGCATGCACGCCATAGCCCACGAAAACCATCGGAGCATTTTTGACCTGAAGCCGGTCTTCCGGCAGCAGCGTCGCGAGATAGATGTCCTGAAGCTGGATCAGGGGAAGCGTCCTTCCGCCGGTCCGGGCCGTGATGGAACCGTTCGCAGCGGTTCTGGTGCGGATCATGGGAACCGTCTGCGTCCATCCGCCATTTTCGCCAGCGGGCTCAAGACCCAGAGCCTTGTACTGTTCGATCAGCCAAGGAACCGTGACCTTCTCCCCTTCCGTTCCGGGAGCACGGCCCTCGAACCGGTCGGAGGCCAGGATTTTCATCGTCTCCGACATGCGCGACGGGCTGATCTCGGCTGTCGGGTCGGCATGACCGGCGACCGGAGCGAGAAGAACCGCTGTCAGGGCAGTGGCAAGAAACAGGCTGCGTCGGGGGAATGTCTTCTGTGTCATGGCAGGAGCATATCTTCAGTTACGGTTCTGGGAAGAAGAAATCGGACCGGCGTCTTTCAGTGCCGCCGGGTCCAGACGATCACGGCGGATATAGACGCTCTGCTCAACCGGATCGCGCTGATAGTCCTGTGCGAGTATCTTCAGGACGCAGGCCATGAAATCCGCAGGTGCCCACCTGCCCCACACATGGTAATCATCGAAATAGATGACGGGCGGAAGATCCTGCGGAAGGTCATGGCACAGGTCACGCTCATAGGCGCCCCAGGGGTGACGCGCGTAATCCACCTCCCATGGCAGGTATTCATGATATTTCTTCATGGAGAGGCGGCCCGCGTAAATATAGACATCCGGGTTATAGGGAATGACCAGAATGCGTTCGTCCGGGCGGGAATGGGCCTGAATGGCTTTGACGAAACCGACATCCCTGTTTTCGCGGATCGGATGAAAGCCTGCCTGACGCAACTGCTGTCGTGTCATGCCATGCGGAGAGGAGACGGCGTGCCGGACCCCGATGACATAGAAGGCACAGAAAGCGAGCGCGATGCATAGTGCGGCACGGTCATAGGACTGCAACACACGCATCATCATCAGAACGCAGAGTGTGAGCGCGCCCATGATGAATGTTCCGTCCTGAAATCCGAACGCGCCACGCACCTGCATCATCAGAACCGCGCCGATGAGCAGCAGGGCTGCCAGTCTGTGCCGGGATGTTGCGAGAACGAGAATACTCCCGATCACGAAGCAGATCACGGCCAGGGACTGGATCGTGGTATCGGGCCGGAAGGATGGAACAAGGCTGAGAAACAGGGTGCCAAGGCCCACGTCGATATAGGGGGCATAGTAGAACTGGTTGGCAACGAAATGATAGGCGATCATCCCGCCCAGATCGCCGTAAACCGCCATCCAGAGCCCGCTGAGGGCGAGTGCCGCACCAGCGCCGAGCAGAACCTGCAGAATCCCGCTCCAGTAGCCCGGGCGTCTTACGGCAATGACGACCAGCCCCAGCAGGACGGTTGTCGGACCGAAGGAATAGGCCGTGAGCGGCAGAAGAGCGATGCACGCGCCACCACATCGCGCCTGCCAGCAACCGACCTCGTCTCCCAGCAGAATAGGAAGAACCAGCAGCGCCATGGCGGCCGCAAGCAGATCACCGCCGATGGTCCAGTAACTGTCCATGTTGAACGCCTGAATCGTCCACTGGGCCCCCATTGCGACAAGCCATGCCGCAGTCGCAAGGCACCGAGTTGATGGTTTTTTGAGCGCGGGGCACAGGAAGACGGCCACGGCGCTGGCCATCGTGCAGACAACCGGGATGAGCCGCATGAGATAGGCGTGGCGGAAATCGGTCACCAGGCCGACGAGCCAGGACAGGGCAAAAATCAGCGGGCCATGCGCGTCGATATAATCGCGATACAGGATATCGCCCCTGACGATGGCTAGTCCGCCGAGGATATGGCCGGATTCATCGCCAAAAGGTGGGGCTCCGAGGCCGAAGAAGGTCTTCAGGACGAAATACAGCACGGCAAGCATCGCAAGGAATGGGCCGCAAAAAGGAAGGAAGCTCATTCTGCGCATGGGTGTCGGCATGTTTTGATCCAGAAAGAAAAGACCGGGAGGAAAGATCAGGTCTTTCCTCCCGGCTGGTGATTACTTGCCCTGTTCGGAAACAAGCCCACGATGCACCAGCATCGGGGTAATGTCCGGGTCGCGGCCGTAGAAGGCGCGGAACATCGGGCCGTAATCCATGGTGTGTCCCTTCGAGAGGATCATGTCGCGGAAGCGCTGTCCGTTTTCACGCGTCAGACCGCCATGCTCCTGGAACCAGGAGAACACGTCCTGATCCAGCATTTCCGTCCACAGATAGGCGTAATAGCCGGCGGAATATCCGTTGGACCAGATATGCAGGAAGTAGCTGGAACGATAACGCGGCGGAACAGCTGCGACATCCAGTCCCGTGCGGTTCAGAGCATCGCTCTCAAACTTGTCCACGTCCTGCCGCGGTGCCGTCGCGGGCAGGCTGTGCCATTTCATGTCCAGCTCGGCTGCAGCCACGATCTCACCCAGCGCATAGCCCTGATTGAAATGTGCGGCCTTGCGGATCTTCTCGACCAGGGCCTTGGGCATCGGAGCGCCAGTCTTGTAGTGCCGGGCGTAATGCGACAGCACCTTGGGATCCAGCGCCCAGTTCTCGTTGAACTGCGACGGGAACTCCACGAAGTCACGCGCCACGCTTGTGCCGGACAGCGACGGGTAGGTCTGGTCCGCGAACAGCCCATGCAGGGCATGGCCGAATTCGTGGAACATGGTCGTCACATCGTCAGACGTGATGAGTTGCGGCTGGCCGGGGGCCGCTTTGGTGAAGTTGGCGACGTTGTAGATGACGGGCTTTGTTCCCAGCAGTTTGGACTGCCCGACGAAGTTGGACATCCACGCACCGCCGGACTTGTTGTCCCGCTTGAAGTAATCGAAATACATCAGACCCAGCGGAGAGCCGTCCTTGTCGTGGACTTCAAAGACCATGACGTCAGGCTGGTAGACGGGGATATCCGTCCGCTGCTGGAACGTGATCCCGTAAAGCTGGTTGGCGGCAAAGAACACGCCATCCGTCAGGACCGTTTTGAGCTCGAAATACGGCTTGATTTCATTCTGATCGAGATTGTACTTCGCGCGGCGCACCTGATCGGAATAATGCTCCCAATCCCAGGGCTTCAGATCGAACTTGCCGCCGTCCTTGCGGATGGCTTTCTGAAGAACCTCGGCTTCGCGCTTCTGTTCGGCAACCGTGGCCGGGACGAGCTGCTGCATGAAGTTTTCCGCAGCTTCCGGCGTCTTGGCCATCTGATCGTACAGCGTATAGGCGGCGAAATTCGGATAGCCGAAGAGTGCGGCCTTCTGCGCGCGAAGCTCTGCCAGTTCGGCGATCGTGGCGCGGGTGTCGTTCTCGTCGCCTTTCTCGGCACGGGTCCAGCTCTGCTCGAACAGGGCCTGACGGGTTTCGCGGTCGCTCAGGGAAGAGAGGGCCGGCTGCTGCGTCGTGTTCTGAAGGGGGATGACCCATTTTCCGGTCAGGCCCCGCTCCTGCGCGGCCTTGGCGGCTGAGGCGATCGTGTTGTCATCCAGACCGGCCAGCGCTTTTTTGCTGTCCACGATCAGGGCGCCGTTCTTGGCGCTGGCAATCAGCTTCTGCTCGTACTGCGTCTCAAGATTGGAGAGGCGCGTGTTGATCGCGCGCAGCTTCGTTTTGTCTGCCGCGGAGAGCTGTGCGCCGGCATGGACGAACTGCTGGTAATAGATATCGAGAAGCTGCGCCTGTTCGGGCGTCAGATTAAGCTTTTCGCGGCGGTCATAGAGGGACTTCACGCGGGCGAAGAGCTTCGCGTTCAGATAGACCTCATCTTCATGGGCGGTCAGCCGGGGTGCTTCCTGGCTCTGCACCTTGTCCAGCGTATCGTCGGTGTTGGCCTGATACACGCCATAGAACGTCATCTGCACGCGGTTGAGCGTCTGGCCCGCGCGCTCCATAGCGGCAATGGTGTTGTCGAACGTCGGCGCTGCGCGGTTGTTGGCGATGGCCTTGATCTCACGCAGATGCTCGGCCATTCCGCGCTCGAAGGCCGGGGCGTAGTCGCTGTCTGTGATCTGGTCGAAACGGGGGGCCTGATAGGGCAGCGTGCTTGCTGAAAAGAACGGGTTCGTGGAAGCGGCATGCGCTTCAGCGGAAAGGGAAAATGCCGAAACAGCAAGAACTGCGGCAAGCCTGAAATTGAAAGCCATGAAATCGCCTGTAATACTCATGATGATGCCGAACCGTATGGTGTTCAGGAGGGATCGTCAAACGGCTGATCGCGCTACCGAAAGCGTGCGGAAACTGCCAATTGCCGCTTGACGGAATTTTCTCCTTGGTGCGTGCGAAAACTCCTCCCTAGACCGGCAGTGTGTGTTGACACGCCCGCCTTTTCGGGGCGGTTTTTCATAGCTGGAGATGACAATGGACTGGACATCGCTGTTCCAGACAATCCTGCCCTATCTGCCCGCCAAATACGCTGGCGATATTGTTTCAATCATCACCTTTCTCATTGCCGCGGCCGCGCTGGCCCTGCGCTTCTGGAAGCCGCCCGCCAGCACGTCGAAGCTGCTGCCGCTGTTTCGGATCGTGAGCATGATCGCGCAGGCGAAAGGCTGGAATACCAGCGCCTATCAGCCGGGGGCGAAAGCCATCATGGTTCCTGTCGGCTCCTCGCGTGCGAAAGACGCCGAAAAACTGGGGCTGGATATGGTCTCGACGCATCCGAAGACCGGTGAGCCGCCCCGTCGCGTCAACTGATTTCAACATCGTTCATTTCACTACCGGGCTGACCGTCTGCCCGGTGACAATTTTCATTTTCACGATCCATAGCCGCCCCCTGAGGCGGCTTTTTTTATTTCTGGAGCTTTTTACTGATGCGTAACCGTCTGATTGCCCTGAGCCTTGGCGCTGTTCTTCTCGCCTCCACGAGCGCCTGCACCACCACCGGCAGCACGACCACTTTCAACACCCAGGCCCTGAGCAGTGACGCCGCCGCCATCGCCTATGCGGTTCAGGCCATCGAGAGCATTCCAGATCTGGAAAGTCATCTGTCCACCACGGACAAGGCGACGTTCGACAACCTGATCGCCCAGATCAAGAGCGTGACCGCACAGGTTGCGGCCAACTCCAGCGGTTCCATCACGGTTACGACCGGCAAGGACTGGGCCAAGAGCCTCGGCACCGATCTGCAGACCCTGCTGGCCATCGCAACGCCGATCGTGAAGGTCTACTCGCCCTCCGCCGCCACCTACATGAGCACGGTATCCGCGATGATCCCGCTGGTCGAAGCCCTCGCAGGCGTCACGGCCGCCCCTTTCGCAGCCACCACGCAGTCGCCGGAACTGATCCGCGCCCGGATCTATCAGGGCGTCTGACGCTCCGTCCGCTTTTTCGTCCATCCGTCCGAAGACAGGAGCGGTTCGCCTGAACCGCTCCCTTTTTATGTTCCTGCCGGAGTTGTCCATGTCCCGATGCCTTGGCAAACGTGCGCCCAAGCATGATCTGCGAACCTACCGTCTGGCGCCCATGCTGGCCGCACACCTTCCCGCCGTTCCCGTGCAGAAGGACTGGTCCGAAGGGGTGCCCTATCAGATGTGGGGCAATGACCGGTATGGCTGCTGTGCATTCGCGGCCCATGCTGCTCTGACGGCGACATGGACCCATGCCGCGCAGGGGCTGGTCGTGCTGTCTACGGACATGGTGCTGAACAACTACAGGGCCGTGACCGGGTTTGATCCGCAGACGGGGGCCCGGGACAACGGAACGGTTCTGCTGGATGAGCTGAACTTCTGGCTGCGTCAGGGTCTGCACCGTCCGGGACAGACCCTGGACTACCTGACGGCTTACGGCACGATCGATCCGCAGGACTGCGACGGGATCCGCCGCGGCATCTGTTATCTTGGGGGCGTTCTCGCAGGGGTTCAGGTACCCCAGGGCTTCATGGATCTTCCACTGGGCGCGACCTGGGACTGGAACGCCATTTCCGACCGCACGCCGGTAGGCGGTCATGCCATCGCCCTCGTGGGGTATAATCCTGAAGGGCTTTTCTTCAATACCTGGGGCACGCGGACATTCATGCCCTGGGACACCTTCACGAAGATTGCCGATGAAGCCTATGGCCTGCTGTCGCGCCAGAACTGGATCGGTATTCCCGGTACATCGCCGAACGGAGAAGCCTTCGAGGCCCTTCTGGCGGAAGTGAGGGGCGTATGAGCGGCAGGATTTCCTCCGGCCGTCCTGCTCTGGCCCTGCTGGCAGTTGCCCTTCTCGGCGGCTGTTCGGCGGGGTCTCCGTCCCCTGTCACGATCAGTGAGGCCATTGCCGGCGTCCAGATGGATCTGACGAAAACGGGTGTGGTCAGCACCTCGCATGTGCAGGACTGGACAGTGGATCAGACCGCAGGGTTCGACCGGAACGTTCGTGCCCTGCAATGCAGCCAGCATGTTGCGGACCCGGTTGTCGCCATGATGTCCGGCCCAGTCACGCTGTCACTGTCGGGGAGCTTTACGTCTTCGGGCAGCTTTTCGGTCAGCAGTTCCGGCACGCTTCCCATTTTCGGCCTTCAGGCGGACGCGAACCGTACGAAAGCCCAGACGCTTGATCTTGCGGTCCAGTTCGTCCCACTTTCCGCACTGCCGAATGCAGAAATGGCGCGGGAAGTCGGCTATGCCGGTGATCTCCTGTCGCAGAGCGATAACGTGCGTCAAGCCGAAGGAGAAAGGATCAGAACCAGCCGCGATGCCCTGACGCGGCATGTTCTGGAGCTGATCGCCCTGTATCCCGGATCCTGTCCGAAGGATCCGGTTCACCCCTTCGTCGGTGTCCCGCGCGTTCCCTGACACGCAGTTGCGGAAAACTCCTAGACCGGCGCGGAAAGGCCGAGCGCTTTTCCCGCTGCCGTGGCGATATCATGCCTCAGCCGCACGACGCTGTGGCCCCCTGACGGATGAACCCGGTTGGTCAGGATCAGCACATAGCTGTCGCTGTCCGGGTCGATCCAGAGAGATGTGCCGGTAAAGCCGGTATGTCCGAAGGAGCGGTGGGAAAACACGTCTCCCCTCGGGGACGAATAATGGGTGTCGATATCCCAGCCCAGTCCCCGAAGTTCCGTTTTTCCTGCCGGCTGCTGCGGCATGGTCATGAGGATGAGCGTCTCGCGGCGCAGGGGGAAACGGCTCGGACGCCCTTTCAGGCGATCCAGAAGGGCCTGCGCATAAAGTGTCATGTCCCGCGCATCCGAGAACAGCCCGGCATGACCGGCCACGCCCCCCATTCTCCGCGCCGTCGGATCATGCACCACGCCGCGCAGCATGTTGCCCTGCTCGTCATACTGGGTCGGGGCGATAATGGGACGCAGACCGGTCGCCGGAAGATAGCCGGATTCCGTCATACCCAGCGGTTCAAGAATATTGATCCGCGCATACTGGTCGAGCGGCAGACCGCCCAGCTTTTCGACCAGCAGCCCCAGCATGATGTAATTGATGTCACTATAAACAAACTTCTCGCCCGGTGGATTGGCGAGCGGAGACATCATGGCCCGCCTGACGCCCTCGGCCTTGCCGGTCCAGGGATCGTTCAGGGGAATGTCCGGCGGCAGGCCGGAATAATGGGTCATGAGCAAGCGAACCGAGATGTCGCCCTTTCCATTGGATGCAAATTCCGGAAAATACTGGCTGACGCGGTCATCCAGATGCAGCTTCTGCTGCTCGACCAGCTGCATGACCGCCAGCGCCGTCATGGTCGGCTTGGTGAGGGACGCCATGTCAAAGCGCGTCTCCCAGTCCAGAGGTTCGGACACCGGAGCAAGCGCCCGCTTTCCATAGACGAACCGGTGCACGATCTTTTCATCATGACCGATCGCGACCACGGCGCCCGGAGCTTCGCCTCTTCTGATGGCATCCCGGACGAGCACGTCCACTGAGCCAAACGAAGAACCCGGACGCGCGCAGGCGGCCATCTGACTGACACAGGCCGCCGCCCCTCCGAGCAGGACATGGCGCCGCTTCAGAAAACCGTGCCTTTTTGTGGCGAGCCTATCCGGCATGTTCCGTATCTCTCCTCTGCCCTGATCCTTTACGGAAAAGAGTAGCGGTTTTTTACGATCACGCAACAGAATGCCTGACCGCATTCGATCCGTCAGTACATGCGGCGGAGCACGTAAATCGGGCGCTGCTTCGTCTCCATGTAGATACGGCCGATATATTCCCCCAGCATGCCGATACTGATGATCTGCACACTGCTGAAAAAAATGATCGCCACGAACAGGGATGTATAACCCGGCACGGGATTGCCCCAGACGATCGTCCGCAACACGATGAAAAGCGCATAGAACATGGAGAGCAGCGCGCCTGCCGTTCCCAGATAGGTCCACAGCCGGATGGGTGCGGAAGAAAAGCTGGTGAAGCCTTCCAAGGCGAAGTTCCACAGGGAATAGCCGGAAAACTTCGTCATGCCCGCCGCACGGGGCGCACGAACGTAATCGATGCTGACCGTTCGGAAGCCGACCCAGGCGAACAGGCCTTTCATGAACCGCTGACGCTCGGGCAGCCTCTTGAGCGCCTCGACCACGCATCGGTCCATCAGGCGGAAATCCCCCACATTTTCCGGAATCCGGATATGGGCAAGCCGGTTATGCAGCGCATAGAACCAGGACGCCGTCTTGCGCTTGAGCAGACTGTCGCTGGACCGGTCGATCCGTTTGCCCAGCACGACCTCCGCCCCATCGCGCCAGGCCTGCACCATTTTCGGGATGATCTCGGGCGGGTCCTGGAGATCGGCGTCAATGATGATGACCGCATCTCCCGTCGCCGCATCGAGACCGGCCGTCAGCGCAGCTTCCTTGCCGAAATTGCGCGACAGTTCGAGCACCCTGAACCGCCGGTCGGTTTCGCAAAATCCAATCAGCTCTCGCAGCGTGCCGTCGCTGCTGCCGTCATCGACGCAGACGATTTCCCAGTCCGTGTCCGCAATCCCGTCAAGGACAGGCAGGATACTCCGCACGAAATGGCTGATGGCGGCTTCTTCGTTCCAGAACGGGACAATCAGGGAAAGCTGGCTGGCCATAGAGGGTTTTCAGGTTCCAAATCGTGACAGAATGATCATAACAGAAATATCCCAGTAACAGTCAGCCCTCCCGTCAGGAAAAGAACAGCGTTTTTCGGATACAGTCGATCCGTGTCAGAGCCCTTCATGAGCATTGATCTTTTGCCTGCAGCCGATAAGGTGCCACGTCAGGACGGTGATCGGATCTCCACTCCGTCTCGCCCGTAACCGCCAGCCAGTTGTTTCTTCAAGTGTCACTTCCCGCCAGCCTTTCCGCTCTTTTGCAGCATCAGGGGATGTCAGGACCGGAAATGCAGAGTCCATGACAGACCAGACCACGACAGGCCCCTCGGCCGCCCAGCCCGCAGACAGAACGCCCCAGTGGCATCTGCAGGGCGAGCAGAGCGCGCCAGTCATGGTTCTGAGCGGTACCTGGCAGGCGCGGACTGGCAATATTCCCGTTTTCCCGAAAGACGGGCTGAAAAAATCTCCCGGCGCCCACTTATCCTTCCAGACATCCGATCTCCAGGACTGGGATACCGGGCTTGTGGCGTTCCTGTGGGATCTCAAACGCGTTGCCCATGACGCAGGCATCAGTCTGGACATGCAGACGCTGCCCGGCCCGATGCGCCAGCTTCTCGAACTGCTGCCCGAAGTCCCCGACGACCCCGTCCATCACAAGACGGCTCGCACCCCTTTTCTGGAAACCGTCGGCAATCACGCCATCGCATCGATGACGGAAGTCGGCGTGGTCTCCGAACTGGGCGCGCTGACGGCAAAGGGCGCCGTCCTCACGCTTCTTGGCCGCAGCCGGATGCGCATGGTCGACCTGCTGGCCAATACGGCCGATGCCGGTCCGTACGCCCTGCTCATCGTGGGGATCGTCAACTTTCTGATCGGCGCGATCCTGGCCTTCGTAGGCGCCGTCGAGCTTCAGAAATTCGCCGCCGGCATCTATGTGACCAGTCTGGTCGGCATCGCGATGGTGCGTGAGATGGCCGCCGTCATGACCGCCATCATCATGGCTGGACGTACGGGTGGTGCCTATGCCGCACGGATTTCGACCATGCAGGGCAATGAAGAAATCGATGCCCTGAACGTCTTCGGCATCCCGACCTCAACCTATCTGATCCTGCCGGCCGTCCTCTCCCTCATCATCACGATGCCGTTTCTCTACCTGTACGGCTGCCTGATTGGCATGCTGGGCGGCTTCGTCGTGGCCATCTCGATGCTGGACATCACGGCGGCGGGATATTTCCATCAGACGGTCACAGCGTTCGGGATCGGACAGTTCATTTTCGGCTTTACCAAGAGCCTCGTCTTCGGGGCCTTTATCGGTCTGACGAGTTGCCGGATCGGCCTGAAGGCTGGCCGCTCAGCCGCGGATGTCGGCATTGCCGCCACACGGGCTGTCGTCGTGGGAATCGTGGGCGTTATCGCAATCGACGCGATCTTCGCTGTCATCGCCGATGTTCTGGGGATCTGACCATGCCTGACCAGACCGTCCTGTCCCTTCGCGACATTACGCTGTCCTTCGGCCCAAAGATCATCCAGAAAAACATCTCGCTCGACGTGCGCAAGGGAAGCATTTTCGCCGTCATGGGCGGCTCGGGCTGCGGCAAGAGCACGCTTCTCAAGAGCATGATCGGCCTGCTGCGCCCATCCGCCGGCGAATATCATGTCGGGGATGAGAACTACTGGGCCGGAAGCGAAGCCCATCGCACGGATCTGAACCACCGCTTCGGCGTGCTGTTCCAGAGCGGCGCGCTCTGGAGTTCCATGACGGTCGGCGAGAACATCGCCCTGCCGCTTCAGATGTTCACGGATCTCAAACCCTCCGTGATCCGCAGGCTGGTGGAACTGAAGCTGGGTTTCGTCGGCATGTTGCAGGCGATTGATCTGTACCCGTCGGAAATCAGTGGCGGCATGTGCAAACGTGCCGGCCTGGCGCGCGCCCTCGCCCTGGACCCGGACATCCTGTTTTTCGACGAGCCTTCCGCGGGCCTCGATCCGATCACCTCGGCGCGGCTTGACGACCTGATCCTGAACCTGCGCGACGGACTTGGCGCGACGATCGTCATCGTCAGCCACGAACTGCCAAGCCTCTTCCATATCGCCGATGACGGCATCTTCCTGGACGCCAGGACAAAAACCCCGATCGCCCATGGCTCCCCCCGGGACCTGCGGGACAACTGTACCGATCCACAGGTGCATGCCTTCATGCACCGTGAACGCGACGAAGAAGGAAAAACGTGATGAACAGGCAGGCTCTTGTCGGTGCTTTCGTCCTTGGGGGGACGGGCCTGATTGTCGCGGCGTTCGTCCTGTTCGGCAATTTCCATCCCTTCACCCGGACGGAAAAAGCCGTTCTCGTGTTTCACGGCGCCTCGTCCGGGCTGTCTGTCGGATCCCCCGTCACGTTCCGTGGTGTTCAGGTCGGCGCGGTGGACCGCGTCGTCATTGAATATAATCCGGCCACGAAGGACGCCTATATTCCGGTCTTCGTCACCATACGCCCCGACAACATCGTTCTGACGAGCAGCAGTCATCACCGGCCCGACATGGAAGAACTCGTCCATCAGGGTCTGCGCGGCGAGATGAACCTCAAGAGCTTCGTTACCGGCACGTCTGAAATCGATCTGGATTTCGCACCCTCGACCCCGGCCGTGCTGCATCCCGATATCGCCCGCATCACCGAAATCCCGACCAAGCAGTCCACCATCGCGGCCATGACACAGAGCCTGCAGGACCTGCCGCTGAAGCAGATCGGCGAGAACGCCAATGCAACACTGGCCTCTGTCCGCCAGCTCTCGGAACAGCTCGACAGGGAACTTCCGGCTCTGGTGCAGAGCATCCGCGACACCTCCGACCACAGCCGGGACATGGTCGATGCCGCCCGCAAGACAGTAACGGAACTCGAACCCGCCCTGACGCGCACACTGCTCAGCGTGGACAGACTGGCCAATGAGGGCACGACCCAGCTCAATGCGCGCGGCCATGAACTCCATGCCGTCCTGCAGAACAGCAACGACGCCGTCCAGCAGGCCTCGAAGAGCCTGGCCAATCTGGAGAGCATGACGTCCCCGCGCTCTGCCGACCGCGCCAATCTCGAAGCAAGCCTGCGGGATATCGCCGCCGCCGCGTCCGCCCTGCGCGGTTTTGCCACGGACGTGGAGCGCAATCCGCAGCTCCTTCTCACGGGACGCCGGCCATGAGCAGACAGTTCCGCCGCCCTTTGTTTCTTCCGGAGACCAAACCCGTGACACGGCTCATGACCCGATCCCCAGCCCTGCTGGCCTTCGCCCTGATGTCAGGCTGTGCCGCGCCCCCCATGCAGTTCTACACCCTTGGCGCCCCAGCAATCGCGCAGAACAGCGGCACCCTGCCCGCATCGGCCCCTGTCCTGAACGTGTCTCATGTCACACTCCCGGATTATCTCGACAGTCAGGATATCCTCATACGCCAGGGCGACCAGCTTGACCGCAGCCCCAACGGGCGCTGGGGAAGCCGTCTGTCCCAGGGCGTGACGGATCTTCTGGCGGCCCATCTGGGGCAGGACTGGCCGAGCTATGTCGTCACGACGCAACCCTTGGCCGAGACGCCAGCCCTGCGTCTTGCAGTCAATATCAGCCGGCTGGATCTCGACAGCAGCGGTCAGGGTGCCCTGACCGCAGATTGGGCGCTGATCCCCTCGGACGAGCACCAGCCCGTTCAGCGCAGCCGTGGCTCCTTCACCGCACATGGCACGGTGACGACCGACAGCGGCAAGGTCGCCCTGACCCGGACCCTCGTTGAACAACTCGCTGCCCGGATCGCCAGCACGACCCCGCGCCCCTGAACAGCACCCCCTTTCGCTCAGGCGACGAAGGCCCTATTTTCCGTGATCCTGCGCCCTGAGGCTGCAAGTTCGCGGAGCGCCTGATTGAAAACCGTGCCCATTCTCCTGACCGTTCTGGCGGTCGGCTTTCCGGCGTCTCATATTCCCGGGACGGCGCGGGCAGCCGATACGCGCGATACGCTTTTGATCGGTCTGGCCATCGAACCGCCGGGTCTGGACCCGACGCGCGGCTCCAGCGAAGCCATCGGGATGGTGACGTATGGCAACATCTATGAAGGGCTGATGCGGCTGGACGAACAGGGCGCCCTCAAACCCCTTCTGGCGCAGGACTGGCATATCTCGCCGGACGGCCTGACCTATGATTTCACGCTTCATAACGGCGTGCGTTTCCATGATGGTACAGCCCTGACCTGCGACAGCGTAAAGTTTTCCCTGCTCCGGGCAGGTGCGGCGGACAGCACCAACCCGCACAGGGCCATCTTCAGCCAGATCGCCGACATCTCATGCCCGGACAGCCTGCATGTCAGCATCCGGCTTCAGCATCCTTACGGCAGCTTCCTCTATCAGCTTGCCTGGAACGACGCCGCCATTCTCTCGCCGGCGTCCGTAGCGCAGAACATCAGCCATCCCGTCGGCACAGGGCCGTTCGTGTTCGGTGAATGGCGGCGCGGCGATCACCTGACCCTGACCCGCAATCCGGATTACTGGGGTGCCAGACCGGCCCTGCAATCGGTGACGTTCCGCTTCATGCCCGATCCGCTCTCGGCCAGTAATGCGCTGCTGGCCGGAGAGCTGGATGCCTATCCGTCTTTCCCGTCCCGGGAAATCCTGAGCCGCTTTTCCGGAAATACGCAGTTGCAGGTCATCCGGGGCAGCTTTCCCTTCAAGGCCATTCTCGCCCTCAACAACGCCCGCCGCCCCTTCAGCGATTTCCGTGTCCGGCAGGCCATCGCACAGGCCATTGACCGCACAGCCCTGATCCAGGCAGTGGCTGACGGAGACGGAACGCTCCTGCAATCTCACATGGCACCGGACGATCCCGATTACGTCGCCCTGCCCGACCGGTATCCCTACGATCCGGACCATGCCCGCGCCCTGCTGAAAGAGGCGGGCGTAGCACCTGGCACGCATCTGACCCTGACCTTCCCACCCATCGGCTATGCACGCGACAGCAGCGAACTCATTGCCGCCTATCTGGAACAGGTCGGGCTGATCGTGACGCTTCAGCCCGTGGAATGGCCGACATGGCTGGGTCAGGTTTACGGACAGGGCCAGTTCGACATGACCGTCATCGCCCATACCGAGCCCCACGACATCGCGATCTATGACCGCACGCCCGTCTATTTCCACTATCACAGCCCGGTCTTTCACGGGCTTGTCGAGCAATACGAAGCGACGGCGGATACGACCCGGCGGCATCAGCTTTCCGTACAGATGCAGGAACAGCTCGCACAGGACGAGCCCAATGTTTTCCTGTTCGCAATTCCCCGCGAAACCGTCATGAACCGGCGCCTTAAGGGACTGTGGACCAACCAGCCCATCGCAGGCTGCCCGATCGCCGGTGTTTCCTGGACGCCATGACGGGCATGGATATCTTTCGCATCCCACTGGAACGGCTGGTTCTTCTTATTGTCGCAAGCCTCGTCATTTTCGCGGCCATGAACCTGCTACCCGGCGACCCCGCAGCGGTCATGCTCGGGCTGGATGCAAGCCCCGAAAGTCTGGCGGCCCTGCACCAGAAACTCGGGCTGGAATCATCCCTGCCCATGCGATACACGCACTGGATCAGCGCCTTCATCCGGGGCGACCTGGGCCAGAGTTACATCTATGACGTTCCCGTCCGCAGCCTGATCGGCGAGCGCCTGCAAAGCAGTCTGCCCCTCATTCTGCTGGCCATGCTGCTGTCTCTGGGCGCAGGCATCCCGCTCGGCGTGATAGCGGCCGCCAAGCGCGGAACACTGCTTGATACGGGCCTGATGGGCTTCCTCCAGCTTTTCAAATCCATCCCGGATTTCTGGCTGGCGATGATGATGACATTCCTGTTTTCCCTGACCCTGCACTGGCTGCCCTCCAGCGGCTTTCCGGGCTGGCATGATGGTGCCCTCCCGGCGCTCAGGGCCCTTATCCTTCCCGCCATCGCTCTCGCTATTCCTCAGGCCGCCATCACGGCGCGTTTCATGCGCTCGTCCCTGATCGAGACCCTGTCGCAGGATTTCATCCGCACGGCCCGGGCACAGGGCTACGGCAGACACGGCGTTCTGTGGCGCATCGCATTGCCCAACGCCCTGATCCCCGTCCTGACCCTGGCGGGGATCCAGCTTCCTGTCCTCGTGACCGGAACGATCATCGTCGAAAGCGTCTTCAGTCTGCCAGGCTGTGGAAAGCTCCTGCTGGAGGCCGTCAACCAGCGCGACATTCCCGTCGTGCAGAACCTCGTCATGCTGATCGTCGCGTCTGTGATGGTCCTCAATGTCCTGATGACGATCCTCGTTCGCTGGCTTGATCCGCGCCTTGAGGGCGACCCGTCATGAAAGGACGTTCCAACCGTACGCTCCGGGCGGGGAGCATTCTGCTCGGAATTGTCCTCCTCCCCGCGACCGTCATAACCCTGTTCGATGGCGGTCACGCGCCGCCCATCGATGTCCTGCACCGTTATGCGCCGCCGTCCCTGCTGCATCCGCTCGGAACCGATCCTTTCGGTCGCGACCTCATGGTCCATGTCCTGACCGGAGCCTTCAACAGCGTGACGATCGCCGCGATCGCCGTCTGTCTCGCCACGATTGTGGGAACGGCACTCGGCCTGATCGCGGCGGCCCGACCCGCCAGAGCCATCATGGGACTGGCCGATCTGGGTCTGGCCTTCCCGCCTGTCCTGATCGCCGCCCTTCTCGTCACAGCTCTTGGAGCCTCCGCCACGGGTGAAATCCTCGCCATTGCCCTGTTCGGCCTCCCGGCCCAGATCCGCATCACACGGCAGGCTGCACGCTCCATCCTCATTCAGGACTATATCGCCGCATCCCAACTGGCCGGACGGGGCCCGGTTTACATCATGCGCCGCCACGTCCTGCCCAACATCCTGCCGCTCCTGACGGTCCAGGCGACCTCCTCGCTGGCCCTCGCGATCCTGTCCGATGCCGGGCTGTCCTATCTTGGTCTGGGCGCCCCTCCGCCCCGTCCCGATCTGGGACGCGCCCTGGCGTCGTATCAGATCCATATCTTCGATCATCCCCTGCTGGTCGCCATCCCGGGAATAACGATCATGCTGCTCGTGCTGGGCTTTAATATGTTCGGGGACGGCCTGCGGGATGCCTTGGACGCAGCCCATGAGGAGCACAGCCCATGAGTTCCCTGCTCCATGTCCGGAATTGGAGCGTCCAGAGCCCGGACCGGCCGATCCTGCATGAGGTATCCTTCACGCTTGAACCGGGCCAGATCCTCGCTGTCACCGGGGAATCCGGTTCCGGGAAATCCACGCTCGCACTGAGCCTGATGAGGCTGCTGCCCCCCGGTTTTCAGGCTCACGGCAGCATCCGGCTTGAAGAGACGGAGCTTTCCACACTCTCCGAGCAGGACTGGTGCCAGATCAGGGGCAAAAGACTGGGCATGGTCTTTCAGGAACCCATGACGGCCCTGAATCCCACGCGCCGTATCGGGACCCAGATCGGGGATACATTCCGCCTTCATACGACGCTCTCCCCTCGCGAGATCGACACGGAAACGCGCACGCTTATGGAACAGGTCGGCCTGTCTGAAGCTGGCGTGAGCGAACGCACCTATCCGCATCAGCTTTCCGGTGGCCAGAGACAGCGTGTTCTTCTGGCAATGGCGCTGGCCTGCTCGCCCGAACTCCTGATCGCGGACGAGTTTACCACCGCACTCGATGCCCGGACCCAGGCCGTCATGATGGCGCTGGTGATCCGCCGTTGCGAAACGCAGGGCATGGCCATTCTCATGATTTCCCATGACCTCGGGCTGGTGCGTCGTTATGCCGATCATGTTCTGGTCATGAAAGACGGCGCCTGCGTGGAACAGGGCCCGACAGCATCCGTGTTTGATGCCCCACGCCATTCCTACACGCAGGCGCTCCTTGCCATGTCCCTGCACGGCGCGGCCCGCACGCCACTGACGCCGCTGCCCGTCTTTACGGCACCGTCATGACCCCGATCCTTCAGGCCCGGAATATGACGTATGGGAGGACAGGCCGGCAGGGTTTCTCCTTCGCGCGACGCAACCCCTCTCCCATTCTGAAAAACATCAGCCTTGATCTGCAGGCAGGCCAGACGCTCGGGATCGTCGGGGCCTCGGGAAGCGGAAAATCCACCCTGTGCCGTATCCTCAGCGGCCTTATCGCGCCCGATGAGGGGCAGATCCTGTATCAGGGGCAGGATTTCGCGACCGCGTCAGAAGCCGTGCGGAAGAAAATCCGCCCCGCGATCCAGATGATCTTTCAGGACCCGGCTGGCGCGCTCGATCCACGTCAGAGGATCGGTGATATCGTGGGGGAAGCGCTTGGTCCCGTCCCGGATCGGGACGCACGCATCCGCACAGCCCTCCATGACGTCGGACTTTCCGCCGATATCACTAGCCGCTGCCCGAGAGCCTTTTCCGGTGGCCAGAAGCAGCGGATCGCCATCGCCCGCGCCCTGATCACGCGCCCTTCCGTCATCATCGCCGATGAAGCCGTCTCGGCACTGGATGTCTCGACACAGGCCATCGTCCTGAATCTGCTGCTGGATCTTCAGAAGCGCCATGGGCTGGCATATGTTTTCGTCAGTCACGATCTGGCCGTTATTCGCCACCTGTCGCACCATATCGCCGTTCTGGATCAGGGCCGGATCGTGGAAGCCGGCCCGGCGTCCGATATTCTGGATACGCCCACCCAGCCCGCCACAAAGGCGATTCTTGAAAACACCTACTGACCCGCGAGGCGTCATGACCAGCCTGAACCTCCTTACCGACATTCCCGGTATCCGCGTCGGCCATAGCCAGGATCTGACCCTGCTCACGGGCGTGACAGCGGTCCTGTTCGATCGCCCCGTCATCGCCTCCGGCAGTTTCCCGGGCGGCGCACCCGCCCTGCGGGAAACCGCGCTGCTGGAACCGGAAAACATGGTCGGGCATATCCATGCGGTCGTCCTGTCAGGCGGCTCGACCTATGGGCTGGACGCGACAATGGGAGTTCAGGCCTGGCTGCGCGAGCAGTTCGACAACGCACCTTTGGCGCCGGGCACCATCCGCGTGCCCATCGTGGTGCAGGCCAGTCTTTACGATCTCCCGCAGGGCGGACAGACGACGTGGGGCCGCTATTCACCCTATGCCGAAATGGGCCATCAGGCCGCGACCAGCGCCCGAAGCGGAGCTTTCGCACTGGGTACGGCTGGCGCAGGAACAGGCGCGACAACCGGCACACTGCGCGGGGGGCTGGGTTCGGCGAGCGCGATCACACCCGCCGGGCACCGCGTGGCCGCAATGGTCGCCGTCAATGCCGTCGGAACAGCCACGATCGGCGACAGGCCGCATTTCTGGAGCGCGCCTTTCGAGCAGGGGGACGAGTTCGGCGGTCTGGGCATGCCAGCGCATCTCAGCACTGAGGATTTGCGTCTGCGTTCCAAATGGGCTTCCGTCACCGGCACCACGATCGGCCTTATCGCCACGGACGCCACCCTCACCAAGACACAGGCCAAACGCCTCGCCATTCTGGCGCAGGACGGCGTGGCACGGGGTGTGTTTCCAGCCCATCTGCCCTTGGACGGGGATGCCATGATCGGGGTCTCGACCTGCGAAAAACCTGCCCCGCTTGGTCAGGAATGGACCGAAATCCTCCACGCCGCCACGCAGGTCACGGCCCGCGCCATCGCCCGGGGTGTGTATGAGGCGTCTCCTCTTCCCGATGGCGCCACACTCCCGACATGGCACGAACGCTTCGGATGCAAAGATACGCCATAAAAATGATCTGACCCTCATTTCATATATTTTACTCAGGATCGTATATGATTATAGGACTCAGACCGAGTGTCGTGTCCGAGGCTGAGTCTATGTCAACTTTTGTGCCGTCCTATCCTGTCCGCTCCTCCCTTCGTCAGGCCATCGCCGCAGACATGCGCAGGCCCGAAGCGGAGTGCATCCTTCCCCTGATCGAACAGGCCACGCTGACCGAAACGGAACAGCAGAACACGTTTGACGTCGCCCGCCATCTGACCCGTACGCTGCGGACGCAGCGTCGCCCGGGCGGCGTCGAAGCACTCGTGCAGGAATTCTCGCTGTCCTCCGCCGAGGGCGTCTCCCTGATGTGTCTGGCCGAAGCCCTCCTGCGTATTCCCGATGCCGCAACACGCGACGCCCTGATCCGCGACCGGATCGGCACGGGAGACTGGCTGTCCCATGTCGGCGGCAAAAAATCCGTCTTCGTGAATGCGGCCTCCTGGGGGCTGATGCTGACGGGCAAGCTGACCAACGACACGGATGAAGGTCTCGCCGCCGCGCTGTTCCGCCTCGTCGGACGTGGTGGGCAGCCGCTGGTCCGCCGTGCGCTCGACATCGCCATGCGCATGATGGGCGAGCAGTTCGTCATCGGCGAAACCATTGAGGAAGCCCGCAAGGTCAGCACGGAGCCTGAAGACCGCGGCTTCAAATATTCCTACGACATGCTCGGCGAAGCGGCGATGACGGAAGCCGACGCCCTGCGCTACCGCCGCGACTATGAGCGTGCGATCGACGTGATCGGCCAGACCGCACGCGGTGCGAATGTGTATGAAAAGGCCGGAATTTCCATCAAGCTCTCGGCCCTGCATCCGCGCTATGCCTTCGCCCAGCGCGAGCGTGTGCTGAAAGAACTCGGCCAGACGCTGAAAGACCTGGTCATTCAGGCCCGTCGCTATGACATCGGCATCAATATCGACGCCGAAGAAAGCGAACGTCTGGACCTCTCGCTCGATCTGATCGAAGATTTGTGCCACTGCCCGGAACTGGACGGCTGGAACGGCATCGGGATCGTCGTGCAGGCCTATGGCCGCCGGGCGCCCAAGGTTCTGGACTATCTGATCGACCTCGGCCGCCGCAGCGGACATCGTCTCATGATCCGTCTGGTGAAGGGTGCGTACTGGGACAGCGAAATCAAGAAAGCGCAGGTCGAAGGACAGACGGATTTCCCGGTCTATACGCGCAAATGCTACACCGATGTCAGCTATATCGCCTGCGCGAAAAAGCTGCTGGCGGCACGCGATGTCGTCTTCCCGCAGTTCGCGACCCATAATGCCCGCACGCTGGCCACGATCTACACGCTGGCCGGCCTGAACTTCCAGATCGGCGACTACGAGTTCCAGTGCCTGCACGGCATGGGCGAGACGCTCTATAACGAAGTCGTTGGCCCGCAGAAGCTTAACCGCCCGTGCCGGGTCTATGCCCCGGTCGGCTCGCATGAGACACTGCTGGCCTATCTGGTGCGCCGCCTGCTGGAAAACGGCGCCAATTCGTCCTTCGTCAACCAGATCGGCGACGAGAGCCTGCCCATCGAGACCCTGGTCGCCGATCCTGTCGCGCTCGCAAAAGCCGTCCAGCCGCCGGGCGCTTCGCATCCGGCCATCGCCCTGCCGAAAGACCTGTTCGCGCCCGAACGTACCAATTCCCGCGGGCTGGACCTGACCGACGAACATACCGTCACGGCTCTGGCCGAAGCCGTCTGCGCCTCCGAACAACAGACGCTGGAAGACCTGTCCTGCTCGGGTGAGACACAGGAGATCCGCAATCCGTCCAACCATTCAGACAGGATCGGCAGCGTCCGTTTCGGAACCGAAGAGGATGTCCGCAAGGCCATTGATGCCGCCGAAAGCGCAGGCACAGCATGGGCGGCTCTTTCCGCCGACGCACGAAGCACAAAGCTCGATCGCGCAGCGGATCTGCTGGAAGAGCATCAGAGCGAACTGATGGCCCTTCTGGTCCGCGAAGCAGGCAAGTCCTATGCCAATGCGCTGTCTGAAGTCCGTGAGGCCGTTGATTTCCTGCGGTATTACGCCGTTCAGGCTCGCGAAACGGCCCAGGCAGGCAGCAGCGCGCCGCTCGGCGTCGTCGTCTGTATCAGCCCGTGGAACTTCCCTCTCGCCATTTTCCTGGGACAGATTTCGGTCGCACTGGCGGCTGGCAACACGGTCGTGGCCAAGCCGGCCGAGGAAACACCGTTCATCGCCCTCCGCGCCGTTGCCCTCCTGCGCGAAGCCGGCGTGCCAGAAAACGCTCTCCGGCTGGTGCCAGGCGCGGGCGAGACCGGCGCGGCCCTTGTGGCCGATCCGCGGATTGCCGGCGTGATGTTCACCGGCTCCACCGCCGTAGCCGGCCTAATCGCCAGCACTCTGGCCGGACGCACCGGAGCAGATAGCCAGCCCATTCCGTTCGTCGCCGAAACCGGCGGCCAGAACGCCATGATCGTGGACAGTTCTGCCCTGACCGAACAGGTGGTCGCGGATGTTCTGGTCTCGGCTTTCGACAGTGCCGGCCAGCGCTGCTCCGCCCTGCGCGTCCTGTGCGTTCAGGAAGACTGTGCCGATCGCGTTCTGACCATGTTCCGCGGTGCCGTGGAAGAACTGCGCGTGGGCAATCCGGCGGAACTGCACACGGATGTCGGCCCGGTCATTTCGGCTGAAGCCCAGGCCGGCATCCAGACCTATATCGACGCATCCCGTGCGCAGAACCGTGCCGTCTGGTCCCTTCCCCTTCCGGACACCACATCGAACGGCACATTCATCGCCCCGACGATCATCGAGATCGACAGTCTGGCGGACCTTCAGGGCGAGGTCTTCGGGCCGGTCCTGCATGTCCTGCGCTTTGAGGCCAGCGGCTTCGAGGCTTTGATCAACGCGATCAACCAGTCCGGCTATGGCCTGACTTTCGGCCTGCACACAAGAATCGAAAGCCGCATGGCGCATGTCACCTCGCGCATCGAGGCCGGGAACCTCTACGTCAACCGCAACATGGTCGGCGCGGTTGTGGGCAGCCAGCCTTTCGGCGGCGAAAAGCTGTCCGGCACGGGTCCGAAAGCCGGTGGTCCGCTGATCCTGCGTCGCCTGATGAGCACCGCCCCGGCCCATACGGACTGGGAAAACCAGGAACTGCCAGAGCCCGCCCGACTGTTCCTGTCCTGGCTGATGCGGACAAGCTTCCCGCTCTATCAGACGATCGTGGACGCCATGCAGCATGGCATGTGCGGCACCACACGCGAACTACCCGGCCCAGTCGGCGAGACCAACCTGTATCAGCTTCTGCCACGTGGCGCCGTCCTGTGCATTGCCAGCGACCGCGAGACCATGCTTCGCGCCGTGGGCCTTGCCCTGAGCGGTGGAAACACGGCCTTCGTTCAGGGGCCGAACGTGGCTTCGGACTGGGTTTCCGACCTTCCCGATGCGCTTGCGCTGCATATCCGCCGCACGCAGGGTGGGCGTGTTGCAGGATGCCGGACGATCCTTGCGTCTCCGGAAGAAAAGCAGATGGCGGAACAGGCCCGTGCGGCTCTGTCGCGTTCGGGCATGATCGTGCAACTCTACATGCTTGACGCAAAAAGCCCGATCCGGCCTGAATGGGTGCTTCAGGAAAAGGTCGTCAGCACGAACACGACGGCCGCGGGCGGCAATGCCAGCCTGATGACCATCGGATAACGGTCCTGTCCGGCATGGCCGTTCGCGCCGGCCATGCTAAGAGGACTGCCCCCCAACTGACGGACGACCCCATGCGCGCTGCCGAGCCGAAGTTTACACCTGTTGATACGAAAAGCGGCTCGGCCTCGCTCGAAATCGCGGACGCACTGCGCCGTGCCATCACGGACGGCATCCTGACCGATGGCCAGCCGATGCGACAGTCGGAGCTTGCCCGCAATTTCGGCGTCTCTACCATTCCGGTCCGCGAAGCCCTCAAACAGCTTGAGGCGGAAGGCCTGATCGCTTTCCTGCCCCATCGTGGCGCCGTGGTCACAGGGCTGAGCGAGGCGGACATTCTGGAATATTCGGACATTCGCGCCTCGCTGGAAAGCATGGCGGCCGGACTGGCAATGACATCCCTCACCCGTGTCGATCTAGCGCGGATCGAGGACGCCTATGAAGCCTTTGTCAGCGGAACGGGCGGCGTACAGGGCATGGAACAGTCCGGCCGCCTGAACTGGGAGTTCCATGGCGCCATCTATGCCGCAGCGCAGCGCCCGAGGCTGTACGGCATGATCCATGATCTGCATTCCCGGCTCGACCGTTACATCCGCGCCCATCTGGAACTGCCGGGGCGAAAAGCCGCGACCGACGCCGAGCATTTCCAGATCCTTCAGGCCTGCCGCGCCCGCGACGGCGAAGAACTCGGCCGCCTGACAAAGCAGCATATTCTCGAAGCCGCATCCCTGTCGCTGGACGTCATCCGCGAGCGGGCAACGCCCTGATCCTCACCGCGCCGGATTGACCGCAACCAGCGTCGCAGGACCCCGCTCGTCATACCAGAGATGCAACGGGCCATCCGCATGGAAAAAGCCCGGAATACTGTCGATGATATGGGCACTCTGCTCCAGACACGACACCAGACGGACACGGTAGAGCCCCTCCATCCCGGAAGCCTCGCCCGCCCCGATCAGCCCCGCGGCCGCCATAAGAGACGCAGCCGTCCCGACAGGATCCCGCCGCAGGGTTTTGAAGGACGCCAGCGCCACATCCAGAGCCTCCCTTTCGTGAGCACTCAGCCCCGCCGGTTCCACGGCCTGCCGCAGGCGGATCAGCAGACGCCCGAGAGACAGGGCTGCGAACGCGCCATCGACATATCCCTGACGGTCGATGGGAGACGCCACCAGAGACAGCCGCATCAGCAGGATGGAGACCTTCTGGATCTGCGTCCCTTCCCACACCATCCAGGACGGCACCTTCCCGGCAGGCCGGGCTGAAAGACTCTGAAGCGAGCGCCCAAGGGAAATGACGAGCCGTGAGGCATAAAGCCGCTGATCGGCCGGCATGATCACCCGGAACACCAGAACCAGCAGCGCACAGCCCATCAGGATGGCCAGCCAGGTGTTGATGAGCGTGATGTCATCGGGAACCATGCTGTTCGTTATCATCAACTGCATGGCCAGAAAGACCGTGTAGCCAAACGCCCCCACCCCGTAACGCGGATGAAACTGGAGCCACACGCCCGGCAGCATGCAGGCACAGACCGACAGCCAGAGCATTGGATAGCCGTCCACGCGGGGAATTGCGGCAATATGGCACAGCCAGCAGGCCGGAACCGACAGCGCCGTTCCAATCGCCATCGGCAGACTGGCCCGTGCCGCCGAGGGTGCCGTGGACAGCAGGCTCGACGCAGCCACGACATACATGATCATCATCGGCCCGGTCGGGAAATAGGTGATGTACCAGATCATGCAGGCCAGAAAGGCGATCAGCATCCCGCGCAACCCGTTATAGATCGCCGACATCCATTCCAGATAAGGCATCACCCGGACGCGGACATGCGGGCCGCGAGGGCTGGACAGGTCCAGGACCGTTTCACGAAGCTGGAGGAGAATGTCGCGGACATTATCGACGGACGCCTGAACCGCAGGCGATGTCGCTGCCCCTTCCAGAACCTCAAGCCGCCCGAGCGACTCTTCCAGACAGGCCAGAACGCCCTGCGGCCGCTCGATCCATCCGGCGGTTTCCGTCAGGGCGAGAAGCTCGGTCAGCGTATCGCGGATCTCACGATGAACAGGCGCCGAGAGCGGGTTCGCCACTCCCAGATTGCGCCAGTACGGATGATAGGACGCCACAAGCCCCGTCATGCGACTGACGGCGAGCCGGTATCCCCGCACCCCGGCATGAATATCGGGGTTGTCCGTAGCGGCGTATTCTATGGCAGGTCCGAGCCGCGCCAGTTGCCCCAGAAGACGCTGTCGCCCGTCATAAATTGTCTGCGGAAGGCTCCGGAAAGCCCCTTCAGTCCCCACAGGTTCCGAACCCGGAGCATCCTGCGCCCCGGAGCGGTTCATCAGTCCTTCATGAAACACCAGGGCATGGCGGATCGTCTCGCGGAACGCCGCCGAAAGCGCGTCCATCGTGCCCTGACGCCGACGCGGCGACGTCACCATGAACACCGCCGCCGTCACCACAATCCCAAGTGCGACGTCCGACACGCGCATCATGGCGGACATGAAAATATTCTCGGGATGCGCAAACGCGGGAACGGCCACGATGATGATCGTGTACCCGGCCAGAACCGCCGCATAGGCCCGGAAATAGCGCAGACAGGTTGCCGTCATGCAGGCCAGGCCCACAAACGCCGAAAGCACTATGAAATACAGAACGGCAGACTGCACGAACATGGCCATCACCGCCGTGCTCAGCGCCGCGCCGATCACCGTTCCGGTCATGCGCCACACACTTTTGGAGACCAGTGCGCCTACAGTCGGGTTTGCGACGATCAGGACGGTCGTGACCGTACTCATCGGCGATTCCAGCTGGATCATGAAGGCGAGGAAGAGCGCAATGCCGATGGACAGGAACACCCTGGCCGTAAAAGCCGCCGTGGAAATGAAATTCCGCCAACGCACGCTGTTGCGGTCGAAAGAAAGAAGCTGGCGAAAAGGATTGCGCATGAAAGGTCCGGAAAATCAGGGGGAAGAAAAACCGGAGAGGGAAAATTTCCCTTCCATCATACCAAGCTGGCTGCGAATCATCGCCACGGCATCCGAAGGCAGTCCCTCGGTCAGACGGGCTTCCAGATCCGCTGCGATGCGGTGAAACTGACGGCATCGCTCGCGCCCAGCTTGCGTGAGAACCAGAAGGTTGGAGCGACGGTCCTGCGGATCGGGCTTCCGCGAGATCAGCCCTTCCCGCCCCAGATGATCGAGAACCCGCACAAGCGCCGAGCTGTCCACGCCCATGACGGCCGCCAGATCGCTCTGCTTCATCCCGTTTCCCATCACCATCAGATACGCCATGGGTCGCATGGTCGCGAGCGTCATGCCCTCGGGCCGCAGGAGACGGTCCAGCTGCGCCCGCCACAGGCTCGACAATCGCAGGACATGAAAGGTCAGCCCCATGTCATGAAAACTGCTGTCCCGAAGAATGGACGGATCATACTGGACAGCCATTTTCTGGTGACACCTCATCTGTTGACATCTCAACTGATTACATGACACTATCAGAATTGAAAACAGATCAGGTTGACATTTCCGTCAGGAAGTTCAGTTTTTGATCGAAATCACTTGCCGACGCCCCCTGACCTGAAGGGGAGTCGGTGAGGCTGAGCGAGGAGCGTTGTGGACGAATTGGCGTACAGTCTGGCGTGTGGCAGTCTGGCGGTTGGCGTTGGGGTCGGTCCCTGATGCTGGCTGAAGTTGACCTGTTTGGCGTTTTCGTTGCACCGCTTTCCATTTATGCCGTAGCGGCGGTCTTTGTGACGTTACTGCTTCGAAGCATCCTGTGGCGCACCGGTGCGCTGGGGTGGTTCTGGCACGTTGCCCTCTTTGAAATAGCGCTCTATGTCTGTGTTCTCTGTCTACTCATCCTTTACGTATAGGAGGGGTCGGCAATGAACTGGACCCGCAGCGTGATCCGTGTCCTGCTGACCCTCATCGTCCTGGCCCTGGCCATCGGACTGGGGCGCACGATGTGGGACATCTACGTCCTCGCCCCCTGGACCCGTGACGGTCGCGTGCGTGTCTATGTCGTCGATGCCGCCCCTGAAGTCTCGGGCACGGTCGTCGCCGTGCCGGTCGTGGACAACCAGTTCGTCCACAAGGGCGATCCGCTCTTCGTGCTCGATCCGGTGCGCTTCCGCCTCGACATCGACGCCGCGCGCGCCCGGGTGGCCGGGGCCGAGGAAGACCTGAAGCTCCGCACGTCCGACGCCAGGCGCCGCATGGGGCTGGGCGGCATCGTCTCGGCGGAAGAGCAGGAAGACTTCAACTGCAATGTCGAGACCCAGCGCGCCAAGGTCAATGCGGCCAAAGCGGAGCTGAACACCGCGCTGCTGAACCTCCAGCGCTCGACGGTCTATTCCCCGGTGGACGGCTACGTCACCAACCTCAACCTGCGGGTGGGTGACTATGCCCATGCCGGCGTGTCGGGGCTCGCGGTGATCGACGCGCACAGCTACTGGGTCAACGGCTATTTCGAAGAAACCAAGATGCACGGCGTGCATGTGGGGGACGAGGCCCGCATCAAGCTGATGGGCTACAAGCGCATCATCATGGCGCATGTCGTCAGCATCGGCCGCGGCATCAACGACCAGAACGGCGTGTCCGACAAGCTGGGCCTGCCCGACGTCAACCCGATCTTCACCTGGGTGCGTCTGGCGCAGCGTATTCCGGTGCGCCTGGAATTCGACAACGTGCCGCCGGAAATCACGCTGGCGGCCGGCATGACGGCCACGGTGACGATCGGGCGCGAGACGCCGGGTGCGCGCGGACGTCTGACCACCTGGCTGCAGAACCACCTCTGACATGTCACGCTCTTCTTTCACCGGGGCCGTAGCCCTTCGCAGTGTGACTCTGGCCCTGGGCACCTGCCTGTCGCTGACGGCGTGCACGGTGGGGCCGAACTTCAAGCCGGACCGGATCAAGGTGCCCGACGCCTTCGTCGAGCAGCCCCGCCCTGCCACGGCCGATGCGCTGGCGCAGTCGGCGGCCGACATGAAGGACTGGTGGGCGCAGTTCCATGATCCCATGCTCAACGAGCTGGTGGAGCAGGCGATCAAGGGCAATTACGACCTGCAGATCGCCTCGCAGCACATCATCGCCGAGCGTGCCGTGCGGCGTCAGGCCCAGTCGGCCTGGTATCCGCAGCTCGACGCGGCCGCGGGTGGTGGCGATGACCGCTATTCCGTCAATGTGGACAACTGGCCGCTGCGCCCGGGCAATCCGGCCAACCGCGCCGAAGCCTCGGTCCTGACCTATGGCGCGCGGGCGAGCTGGGAAGTCGATCTGTTCGGGCACATTGCGCGGCAGGTGGAAGAGCGCAAGCGGATCGTCGAGGAATCGATCGAGAACCGCCGTGGCGTCCTCCTCGCGCTGCTGGCCGAAATGGCGACGGACTATGTGACACTGCGCTCC